>JBKBNR010000086.1:0-3221 GCA_046295315.1 Hyphomicrobiaceae bacterium | reverse complement strand
CCGGCGGATCGACGCTGCGCGATTATCGGGCGGCCGATGGCGCGCTCGGCTATTTTCAGCACTCGTTTTTGGTCTATGGCCGCGAGGCCGAGCCTTGCGCCCGGCCAGGCTGCCGGGGCACTGTGCGGCGCAGCGTTCACGCTGGCCGTTCGACCTTCCACTGTACGACCTGCCAGCGATAGGGGCGATCAGGCCGCGACGGGCCGGCGACGCGGACGCAACATGCCGCCGAGTGCCCACAGCGCCAGCAGGGCCAGCACGAAGGTGATTGCAGCATAGGCGAGGGTGATGCCGGTGGTGTCGAGCATCTGTGCGCCGGTGGTGGCGTCGAAGCAGCGGCCGTACTGGTCGGTACAGCGGGCCCACTCCAGGTAGCGTGCGTGCAGAAGCCAAGCGCTGAGCAGGCCAGGGGCCGCGAACACCAGTAGCAGGACGGCATAGAAGAGACGACGGAACATAGGCCCACCTACGAAGCACTGACGCGGCGCTTCTCGCCTCGCCAATTCAGATTGCGACAAAACAGAGGCCCGTGAAGGCCGTGCGTCGAAGTATTGACTCGAGAGGTTAGCATGTCCTTTACCTGCATCAATGTCGAGACCAAGGATCGTGTCGGTGTCGTCACGCTCAATCGGCCTGCGGCCCTCAACGCCCTCAACGCGGCGCTGATCGGTGAACTCAACCAGGCGCTCGATGCCTTCGAGGCCGATGCGGCGATCGGCGCCATCGTCATCACCGGATCGGAAAAGGCGTTCGCGGCAGGCGCCGACATCAAGGAGATGCAGTCGAAGACCTATCAGGACGTCTACGCCGAGGACTTCATTTCCAGTTGGGAGCGCATCACGCGCTGCCGCAAGCCGGTGATCGCAGCGGTGTCGGGCTTTGCGCTCGGCGGCGGCTGCGAACTGGCCATGATGTGCGACTTCATCATCGCATCGGACACCGCGAAGTTCGGCCAGCCGGAAATCACCCTCGGCATCATGCCGGGTGCCGGCGGAACCCAGCGCCTCACCCGCTTCGTCGGCAAATCGAAAGCCATGGACATGTGCCTGACCGGGCGCATGATGGACGCGGCGGAAGCCGAACGCGCCGGCCTCGTCAGCCGTGTCGTGCCGGCCGCCGACCTGCTCGCCGAGGCGATGAAGGCGGCGGGCAAGATCGCCGCCATGTCGTTGCCGGCGGTGATGATGACGAAGGAATCGGTCAACCGCGCCTACGAGACGACCCTTAGCGAGGGCGTCCGCTTCGAGCGCCGCGTGTTCCACGCCATGTTTGCGACCGACGACCAGAAAGAGGGCATGGCGGCGTTTGCCGAAAAGCGCAAACCCGTGTTCAAGAACCGCTGATCCCGTGAGTGCCCTGGCGGCGCCCTTTCAGCACGGTATGCGTCTGGGCGGCGACCAGGGAGATGACCACGATGGCGAAGCCGCCGGCCAGAAAGACGTGGTTGGCGGCCCAGTCGCGGCCGCCGGCGGCCAGCTTGCCGGACATCAAGAGATAGACGAGAACGAGGGCGGCGGCGATGGCCTGTGCCAACGCCAGATACACCGACGCCTGCAGCCCCGCGGCGCTCCGCGTCCAGGCGTGTTCGTCACCCAACTTGTGCACGTGGATCAGCAGGCCCGCGGCGATCAGCGCCATACCCGATCCATATTGCCAGCCATGCTGCCAGCGAAGGCCCGAGACGCCGTAAACGACCAGCAGCGCGAAGCCACCCCAGGCATAGACGAGCGCCATGAGCCGCGCATTGCGGCGCGCCGCGTGCATGAGACCGTGCGGATCGGCGAGTCTCTCTGCCGACCACGCCGCCGGTCGATTGATGTAGACGGCGACCGTCACCACCACGACGCCGAACACCAACGCGGCGGCCAATGAAATGGCCGGCGCACTCGCGCTGGCGGCGTAGGTCATGGCGGCCACGGTCGCCGCGAGGAGCGCCACCAGATACGGCACGAACGGCTGTAATGACATCGATCACCCAATCACCGACAGACACGGCGACCCCGGCAACGCCTCAGGACGACTTGGGCTGCTGCGGCATGACGACGTCATTGCGACCTGCCCAGAGCGCATAAGCGGACAGGATCGCCAAGCCCGCGGCACCGAAGAAGAACACGTTCTGTGCCGCCCAGTCCTGGTACTTGGGATCGATGTAGCGCTGCATCTTGCCGTCGACAAGCATGCCGACCATGGCAATGATCATGCCGACCAGTTGTACCCAAGTGAGGGTGCGGCCGAAATTCAGCATCGTGGCGTCGGTTTTCCCGGCGTTGTCATCGCGGATCAGGGCGTTCGAGTAGAAAAGGCAGAGCGCCCCGGCTATGGCAAAGGCGGCCATGAAGTGCCACCACTCGTGCCAGCGCAGGATGAACACGTACGTCACCGCGATGACCAGAGCGCCCCAGACGAAGATGAAGCCCATGTTGCGGGCTGTGGCGGCGGCGATCAGGTTTTTCGACGCCCCTTCGCTTCGCAGTTTCTGGTTCTCCATGATGCCGACCAGTGCGATACCGACGCTGATCAGTGCCGCCATCAGCATATGGACGACCGGCAGCCCAGCGCCCGCGGCGATGATCATCGCGCACAAACTGAGCGTCAACAATGCGAACCAGATGATCATCGATGCCATACGTGCTCTCCTTGCCTCATGTCGCAGGTGCGGAAGTCGTTGTGACGCCGGAACGGTCAACCGGTCGTAAAGATGAACCGATTGCCTCGCAATTTATGCAAAGTCTTGGTTAGCGATCGCGCCGATGCCATTTCGGAATAGGGGTGCCACCGGTTCGAGGTCAAGCCCCGCCCGGAGTATTGGGCCGGGGCACGCTCCGTTTGCCGAACCGGGACATCGCCCCCATGCCGCAGGCCGGACGGCGGCACAGCGACGTTCGTTGACCGCAAACCGGCGGACAAGTATATCTCCCGGCCAAGCCGCTCGGGGCATCAGCCTCGGGCGCCTCCGTGTTTGCGCCCTTTCGCGTGCGCCGGCGACCCTGTCGTCGCCGCCCCGGCGAGGCCCGGCATTCGAGAAACCGAGACAACGAACAGGCTCACCAGAGGAATCGAGATGGCCAATACCAAGTCAGCCAAGAAGGCCGTGCGGCGGATCGCCGGCCAGACCGCAGTCAACAAAGCGCGCCGCTCGCAGATGCGCACCGAAATCCGTCGTGTCGAGGAAGCGATCAGCGCCGGCAAGAAGGCGGAAGTCGTCGCAGCGCTGAAGGTCG
>JBKBNR010000085.1:834-9671 GCA_046295315.1 Hyphomicrobiaceae bacterium | reverse complement strand
GGCGACCTGTTTCGTGATGGCGACGTTGTAATCGTAGTCCGCGGGCGTCTTGGCGTCTTCCTTCAAGGAACCATCCATCATCACCGAGGTGAAGCCGTTCTGGATCGCCGAAAGGCACGTCGCGACGTTGTTGCCGTGGTCCTGATGGATGCAGATCGGGATGTGCGGATACATCAACTCGAGTGCCTCCATCATCTTCGACAGCATGATGTCGTTGGCATACGAGCGCGCGCCGCGCGACGCCTGGATGATCACCGGGCTGTCCGTCTTCTTGGCGGCGTCAAGGATCGCAAGGCCCTGTTCCATGTTGTTGATGTTGAACGCCGGCACGCCATAGCCATGCTCGGCTGCGTGATCGAGAAGCTGGCGCAGAGTGATGCGTGCCATGGTGTCGTACCTCCGGGTCGTTGTTCGAAGTCGTTGTTCGAGATCAGGATTGCAGCGCCGCGACACCCGGCAGCGTCTTGCCCTCGAGCCATTCGAGGAAAGCGCCGCCCGCGGTCGAGACATAGGTGAATTTCTCCGCGGCACCCGCGGCGTTCAGTGCGGCAACGGTATCGCCGCCGCCCGCCACAGCCAGCACGGCGCCGGCAGCCGCCAGTGAGCCGGCCTTCGCTGCTGCGGCGTTGGTGGCAGCATTGAACGGTTCGATCTCGAACGCGCCGAGCGGCCCATTCCAGACGATGGTCTTCGCCGCATCGAACCGGTCGGCGATGTGCGCCACCGTTTCCGGTCCCGCGTCGAGGATCATCGCATCGGCAGGACAGTTGTCGGCCGATACGGTTTCGTTGGCCGCATGGGCCTTGAACTCGCGTGCGACCACGACATCGACCGGCAACACGATTTCGCATCCCGATACTTTGGCCGCCGCCATGATGTTGCGCGCGGTATCGGCGAGATCGTGCTCGCACAGCGACTTGCCGACCTGCTTGCCCTGCGCGGCGAGGAAGGTGTTCGCCATGCCGCCGCCGATGACGATCTGATCGACCTTGCTGATGAGGTTGCCGAGCAGATCGAGCTTGGTCGAAACCTTGGCGCCGCCGACGACGGCGACCACCGGACGGACCGGGGCGGACAGCGCCCTCTCCAACGCCGTCAATTCGGCTTCCATCAAGCGGCCAGCCGCCGACGGCAGCAGCCGCGCGATGGCCTCCGTCGACGCGTGGGCGCGATGCGCCGCAGAGAACGCATCGTTGACGTAGACGTCGCCCAGCGCCGCCAGTTGACCCGCATAGGTGGCGTCGTTCTTCTCTTCGCCGGGATGGAACCGCACGTTCTCGAGCAGTAGAACCTTGCCCGGCTCCAGCGCATGCGTGATCGCCGGATCGGCGCTCTGGCCGTCGTTGCCGGCCCAGACGACCGGCGCCCCGATGGCCGCTTCCAGCGGCTGACGCAACATCTCGACGGAGAGCTCCGGCGAGATCTTGCCCTTCGGCCGGCCCATGTGCGCCATCAGGATCGGCTTGCCACCCTTGGCGAGGATGTCGCGAATGGTCGGGACGATGGCGCGGATGCGCGTATCGTCGGTGACGCGACCATCCTGTATCGGCACGTTGATATCGACGCGCACGAGGACGCGCTTGCCGGCGAGGTCGAGGTCGTCGAGTGTCTTGAAAGTGCGCATGTGTCGTCGTTCCCCGGTCGGCTCAGGCCATCAGGCGGCGGGCGGCTTCGGCCATCTTCTCAGCTGTGATGCCGAAGTGTTCGTAGAGCTGCGGCGCCGGGGCCGAAGCCCCGAAGCCTGTCATACCGATGAAAGCGCCCCTGTCTCCGGTCCAGCGCTCCCAGCCCATGCCAGAGGCCGCCTCGACGGCGACGCGCGGCGCGGTGCCGAGCACACGGGCCCGGTAGTCCGAATCCTGTGCCGCGAACAGTTCCCAGCACGGCATCGAGACGACCGCTGCCTTGATGCCATCCTTAGCCAGGATGTCCGCCGCCTTCACGGCAAGCTCCAGTTCGGTGCCGGTGCCGATCAGTGTCACATCGCGTTTGCCGCCTTCGGCTTCGCGCAGCACATAAGCGCCCTTGGCCGAAAGGTTCTCCTCGGTGTGCGTCGTGCGCAGCGTCGGCACCGCCTGACGCGAGAGCGACAGCACGGAGGGTGTGCCTTCGGTTTCGAGCGCGATCTGCCAGCACTCCGTCGTCTCGACCGGATCGGCCGGACGGAACACCAGCGTGTTCGGCGTCGCACGCAGCATGGCGAGATGCTCGATCGGCTGATGCGTCGGGCCGTCCTCGCCGAGGCCGATCGAGTCGTGCGTCATTACATAGACCACACGCTGCTCCATCAGCGCCGAGAGCCGCATGGCGCCGCGGGCATAGTCGGTGAACACCATGAAGGTGCCGCCGTACGGGATGAACCCCTTGTGCAGCGCAATCCCGTTCATGGCAGCCGCCATGCCGTGCTCGCGCACACCGTAGTGCATGTAGCGACCGGAGAAATCGGTCGGCGTCACCGACCGCTGCCCCTTGGTCACGGTATAGTTGGAGTGGGTGAGGTCAGCGGAGCCGCCGAGCGTCAGATCGGTCGCGGCATTGACGACGCCGAGCACCATCTCGGAGGCCTTGCGCGTTGCGACTTTCGGCGCCGTGGTCGACATCTCCTGCTTGTAGGCGTTCATCTTGGCCGCGAAATCTGCCGGCAGCGCCGTCTTGATCTGAGCCTCGAAGGCCGCGCCCTTGTCGGACGCCGCGACGCGCTTCGACCAGGCCGCTTGCGCCGCCGCACCGCGCGCCGCGATCTCGCGCCATGATGCCAGGATCGGCTCCGGAACGACGAACGGTTCGGCGCTCCAGCCGAGCTTTTCACGCGCCCCCTTGATCTCGTCGGGTCCGAGCGGTTCGCCGTGCGCCTTGGCGGTCCCGGCTCGCGTCGGAGCGCCGAAGCCGATCACCGTGCGGCAGGCGATCATCGACGGTTTGTCGGTGACGGCGCGGGCCGCGGCGATGGCCTTTTCCACCGCATCCGGGTCATGGCCGTCGACCTTCGCGACATGCCAGCCCGAGGCTTCGAAGCGCTTCAACTGATCGGTCGAAGTCGCGAGGTTCGTTGGCCCGTCGATCGAGATCTCGTTGTCATCCCACATCACGATCAGCTTACCGAGCTTGAGGTGCCCGGCCATGTCGATGGCTTCGTGGCTGATGCCTTCCATCAGGCAGCCGTCGCCGGCGATCACATAGGTGAAGTGATCGACGAGTTCCTTGCCATAACGCGCCTCCAGCAGCTTTTCCGCGATCGCCATGCCGACCGCCGTGGAGATGCCCTGGCCAAGCGGGCCGGTGGTCGTTTCGATGCCGAGAGCGTGACCGTATTCCGGATGGCCGGCGGTGCGCGCGCCGAGCTGCCGGAACGACTTCAACTGCTCGATCGGCATATCCTCGTAGCCGAGCAGGTAGTGGATCGCATACTGCAGCATCGAGCCGTGGCCGGCCGACAGCACGAAGCGATCGCGGTCCGCCCATTCGGGTGAGGCCGGATTGATGTTCATGAACTTCTTGAACAGCACGGCCGCCACATCGGCCATGCCCATCGGCATGCCGGGATGGCCGGAATTGGCTTTTTGGACGGCGTCCATGGCGAGAGCGCGGATGGCATTCGCCATATCGCGGTAACCGACCGCCGAGGCGTCGGCGGGATTCTTGGCGGCGATATTCATTGGATGATCTCCCTCATCAAGACGCGCGTTTCTTGTTCTCCATCAACCGATGGATCATCGGCGTCAAGATGAGCTGCATGGCGAGATCGAGCTTGTTGCCCGGAATGACGATGGAATTGGCACGCGACATGAAGCTGTTGGAAATCATCGACACGAGATAGGGGAAGTCGATGCCGCGCGGCGTCTTGAAGCGGATGACGACCATCGATTCGTCCGGCGTCGGGATCCAGCGGGCGATGAACGGGTTCGACGTATCGACCGTCGGCACACGCTGAAAGTTGATGTCGGTCTCGGCGAACTGCGGGCAGATGTAATTGATGTAGTCCGGCATCCGCCGAAGGATGGTGTCGGTAACGGCCTCCGTCGTGTAGCCGCGCGAGGCGCGATCGCGGTGGATCTTCTGGATCCACTCGAGATTGATCACCGGCACCACACCGATCTTCAGGTCCGCGTAGCGCGCCACGTTGACCTTGTCTGTGCCGTCCTTGTCCTTGACGACGACGGCGCCATGCAGGCCTTCGTAGAACAACAAATCGCTGCCCTTCGGCATGTCCTTCCAATCGGTGAAAGTGCCCGGTGGCGACTTGAGCAGCTCGGCCTCGCGATCGTCGTGCACATAATGGCGAGTCTTGCCGCCGCCAGTTTCGCCGTAGGTCTTGAAAACGGTCTCGAGCTCTTCGAGCAGGTTGGCCTCGGGGCCGAAATGCGAGAAGTGATTGTTGCCGTTCTTGGCGGCGTCAGCCATCGCCGCCTTCATGTCGGCGCGGTTGTAGCGATGGAAGGCGTCACCCTCGATCATGGCCGCCGTCAGGCCCTCGCGACGGAAGATCTGCTCGAAAGTATGCTTGACGGTGGACGTGCCCGCGCCAGATGAGCCCGTGACCGAGATGATCGGGTGTTTCGTCGACATATGTGCTCTCTCTCGGATCAGACCCGGAACAGTCCGCGCTCGCTGAACAGTGGCGACCGCTGCTCACGCGTCGCAATGTCGGTATGGTAGCGCGCGATGCGGGCGACCTTGTCGGCAGAGCCGAACACGAGCGGGATGCGCTGGTGCAGGCTGGTCGGCACGATATCCATGATCGGCGTCACGCCGTCGGTTGCGCTGCCACCTGCCTGCTCGAAAACAAGCGCCATCGGGTTGGCTTCATAGACGAGGCGCAGACGGCCGTTCTCGTAACCCGCGCGCTTGTCGCGCGGATAGATGTACACGCCGCCACGGACCAAGATGCGATAGGCCTCCGCCACCATCGACGCCACCCAGCGCATGTTGAAATCCTTGCCGCGCGGGCCGTCCGCGCCAGCGACGAGATCGTCGATGTATTCTCGGATGGCTTTCGGCCAGAACCGATAATTGGACGCGTTGATGGCGTACTCGCGCTTGCCCTCCGGCACGCGCAGGTTGGCCTTGGTCAGGCGGAACTTGCCGTCGCGCGGATCGAGCGTGAAGACGTGCGTGCCGGCGCGCACGGTCATGATCAGAGCCGTCTGTGGCCCGTAGATAAAAAATCCCGCCGCGAGTTGCTCGCGTCCCGGCTGCATCAGCGCCGACTCGATGCCGCCGTCTCCGGTGACCGGAACGGGAAAGATCGCAAAAATGGTGCCGATCGAAACATTGGTCTCGATATTGGACGAGCCGTCCAAGGGGTCGATGGCGACCGCCAGCGGCTTCGACGCGTCGAGCACGGCGGCGGTGTCCTCCTCCTCCGACCCGAACACCGCCACCGGCGCTGCCAGCAGGCAATCGCGGAAGGCGTTGTTGGCTTCGAGGTCGAGGCGCTTCTGCTGGTCACCACCAGCCGCGTCGCCACTGCCGACGACAGCGCTGATATCGCCCGCCAGCGGTCCGATCGCGATCTCGCGCGCCAGCTTGACCGCGGCCGCCGACATGGCCAGAAGCGTTGCGGCGACGTCGGCGCGTCCCCCTGAGGAAGTCCATTGCCCGAGGTGGTCCTCGAGCGTCATCTGAGCGTCACTCACGGCGTTCTCCCCTTGCAGTTTCTGAACCATCTTGCCCGGCGGATACTACCCGAGCAGGTGGTCTTTTTCCTCCGCCGACGGGTGCGGCGGTTGTCGTTGGATCGGATAGTAGGCTCCGCTGGCGGGTTCAACAAAACTGCTTTATCTTTGCCCCATGAAAAGAAAAACTTCATACACGCCGCTGGCCGGCATCTCGCTCAAGCAGCTTCGCGCCCTCGTCGCGACGATCGAGGAAGGCTCCAATGCGGCCGCCGCGCAACGGCTGAACGTGACGCCGCCGGCCATCGCGCTACAACTCAAGTTGCTCGAGCAAGCCGTTGAAATGCCTTTGTTCGACAGATTCGGACAGAACATTCGTCCGACCGCTGCCGGGCGCGAATTGCTGGCTGCCGCGGCGCGCATCGAGGTGGCCTTGTCTGACTGTTCGGCGGCCCTCGGGACCATGCACGGCGGTGCGGGCGGTCGCATCGGCGTCGGCGTCGTCAGCACGGCGAAGTACTTCGCGCCGCGCGCTTTTGCCGCGTTCGCCAGAAGCCACCCGGGTGTGGAGATCGATCTGTTCGTCGGCAACCGCGCCGAGGTCATCGGCGAGTTCGAAAGTCTCGGTCGCGACATCGTCATCATGGGCCGGCCGCCGGACGGTTTCGACCTCGTCAGAGCGCCGATCGGCCCTCATCCGCACGTCGTCATCGCCGCACCCGATCACCGGCTCGCCGGGCGGCGCAACATCCGGCTGGAGTCGCTCAGTGGCGAGAAATGGGTGGTGCGCGAGAACGGCTCGGGCACGCGCAGCCTGATGGAGCGAGTCTTCGACGAAGCGCGGATCACCCCGACGCTCGGCATGGAGATCATGAGCAACGAGACGATCAAACAGGCGGTGATGGCGGGCCTGGGGGTGGCCTTCCTCTCGGCGCATACCATCGAACTCGAGCTGAAAGCGGGCCTGCTGACCATTCTCGACGTGCGCGGCCTGCCGGCCATGCGCGAGTGGTTCGCGGTCAGGCGCGCGGGAAAGCGACTGCTGCCGGCGGCAGAGGAACTCTGGTCCTACCTGACGACGCGCGGCGACGATTTTCTGCCGCGCATCCCGACCAATCCCACGAAGGGGTAGATGGGTTGTGGTGAGTATGCCCGGCAGGTCCGGCTTAGTTGGCCGGCCGCGCCGGTCGCGGGGGCGCCGACGGTCATGCCGCCCCGGAACGATCGCTGTCGTTATCGACGCTGTTGAGCACGTCGAGCAGCGGCGTCAAACCTTCGATGTCCTCTAGCACGAACACTTCGATGTCGTTGCGCGCCCGCTCGCTCCATCCCGCATTCTCGAGCATGCGATCCGCCTTCGAGAACAGGCCGTGGTTGCGAATGTCCTTGGAGCCGAGGATCTTCTCCTGCTCCTCGGCCGAGTAGCCATGCGGATTGTCCTTCATCCACCTCTTGCGCGCCTCGATCAGCGCCGACTTGCTCGATAGGCTCTCCTCCGCGCGCAGCACGTCGAGTTCGTCCTGCTTCCAGAATTCCCACCACTTGCGACGATGCGGCCAGCGCAGCAGCCCGAGATCGTCGAGCACACCGGTCAACTGGTTCATGGCCAGCGCCTTCTCGGGCTCGCCCGGCGTCGCGGGATCGGCGCTGTAGAGGTTCGGCACGACGAAGTAGCTGTGCTTGTAGTGGTGCAGGAAGTGTTTCTTCACCCACGCCGCGTCAGCGCCCGGCGCGCTCGCGGCGGCGATGCGGATCGCCGAGCGCACCTGATGGCGGACCTCTCCCGTTATCGTTTTGCGAGCCAGCGGCGGCGGGTTGAAGGCGGTCAGTGCAAACAGTCCGAGGTCGATGCCGATGGTCGCCAGCAAAGCGATCAGATCACGCCCCGTGATCGGCTCGCCACCGGATGTACGATTGGGCGACACCTGCCCGCCCGACGCCACATACTCGACGAGGCTGCCGGCATAAGCGCCCATGTTGGCCCAAAGGTTCTTGATGGCGTTTGCGACACCGGCCGGACCTTCAGTGAACACTGCCGCGCGCAGTTTCAGTTCTGCCGGTTGCGACGCCTGTTCCGCCGCCTGCGTCAGCCGCTGCGCCAAGGTCGGGTCGTAACAGGAGAAACCGGGCTTGCCGGGAGCCGTGCTCACGGCTTGCGCCAGCGCCCGCATTTCGGCTGCCGTCGACGCGCCGAGTTCGTTGGATCGCGCCGCGATGGACCGCGCGCGGCTGCGGATCTGCGACGAGCGCGCCTCGAACTCACGCTGGCGCGCTTCCACGGTTTCGCCGCCGAGGTTCGCTGCTGCCTGCTGGAGCAGTTCGATATCGGCCTTGACCGGCGCCAGCCAGGACCGCTCGATGCCGTCGCGCAAACTGCTGACGCCGTCACGCACGCTGCGGCGCGCGTTGTAGAGCGGTCCACGACCGGCGCCCGAGGCGACCCCGCACGAGCCGCCGCTGGTTTCCTCGCGGGCCATCTGCCCGTCGGACCAGACGACGACGTTGTCGAGTTGCGACTTGACCGCGTCGAGCCGCGCCGCGACCGCGTTGGCGGCATCGCGCGCATCTTCCTGCAACGCCGCCATGCTGGTGCGCGTCGCTTCTTCGCCCGCGATCAAGCTCCACCAGAAGCCGTAGCCGAAGCCGATCGACCAAAGTGCCAGGAAGATATAGAGCGGAAACATGATGAGGCGTTCCCGCAGCGTACGGCCGACGCCGAAGCTCTCGCGCAAGGCGAGCCACATGAGGAACGACAGCGCGACGACGACGGCGATGACGAGCAGTTCCGCCGAAACTGACAAGCCGCCGACGATCTCACGTCCCTGCGCGGTCGCAGGCGACTGCGATACGCCGACGATGAAGTCGGACATGCCGCTCCAGGTCGAGAACGTCGAAATGATCAGCAGCATCATCGATGCCACGCCGATCAGCGTATTGCGGCCGAGGATGTAGCTCAGTATGCCGGGGCCGCTCGGCGGCTTGGCGGTTTTCGATTTGGCCGTCGCCCCCTGAGGCCGACCCTCTTCCGACGCTATCGACATGACACGACCCCACCCTCGACGGCACCATCTCGCAGCGAGATAGCAGGTCTGCGCGTGGGGGACTAGGTTTTCAGTTGTAACGGCCTCAGGGCCACCGCCGCCGCGGGCCCGAAAACCACAATCCTGAAGCCTTACTCTGCCGCCTCGTCGCGGCCGAACTGCAGGTCGGCGAGGCGGCTGT
>JBKBNR010000085.1:0-824 GCA_046295315.1 Hyphomicrobiaceae bacterium | reverse complement strand
TTCTTGGCCAGTTCCGCGTGCGTGCCTTCCTCGACGATCCGCCCCTGATCCATCACCACGATGCGGTCGACCTTCTGCACCGTTGCCAGCCGGTGGGCGATCACCAGCGTCGTGCGGCCCTGCATGACGCGCTCCAGCGCCTTCTGCACCAGCACCTCGTTTTCGGCATCCAGCGCGCTGGTCGCCTCGTCGAGCAACAGGATCGGTGCATCCTTCAGGATGGCCCGCGCGATGGCGAGGCGCTGGCGCTGGCCGCCCGATAATGTCACGCCGCGTTCGCCGAGGCGCGTGTCGTAGCCGTCCGGGAGCGCGCGGATGAAACCGTCGGCTTGTGCGGCGACCGCCGCCGCCTCGATCTCGGCGCGCGTCGCCGATGCCGAGCCATAAGCGATATTGGCAGCGACCGTATCCGCGAACATCGCCACGTCCTGCGGCACCAGCGCGATGCGCTCGCGCAACTCCTCCAGGCTGGCGGCTTTGACGTCGACGCCGTCGATCAGCACGCGCCCCCGCTGCGGATCGAAGAAGCGCAGCAGCAGCGTGAAGATTGTCGACTTGCCGGCGCCCGAGGGTCCGACCAGCGCCACCGTCTGGCCCGGCGCGATCCTGAGCCGCAGATCGGCGACCGCGGGCGCATCGGTGCGGGACGGATAGGCGAACGACACGTTGTCGAGCACCACATCGCCGCGCGCCGGCTTCGGCAGCGGCACCGGCACGGCGGGAGAGCGTATCTCGGGCACTTCCGCGAGCAGTTCCGTCAGCCGCTCCGCGGCGCCGGCGGCGCTGCTCATCTCACCCCAGACCTCGGACAGCTCGGCCATCGC
>JBKBNR010000084.1:0-9671 GCA_046295315.1 Hyphomicrobiaceae bacterium | reverse complement strand
GGCCAGTTGGCGAAGCTGGTTCTCCTCCAGTCGGCGCAGATCGTGCGGCGACTGGACAGTGTCGAGCAGCGGCGTCTTGCTCACGTCGGCGAACCTTTGTTTTTCGGGTGCACGCACGGCGCAACCCGGCTGACCCTTGGATGAAGACTCCCGCAGGGTCATGTTGCTTGTCTTTGGATCGCCATATTAGGGCAGCGCGGTGGCACCCTCAACCAAAGCCAATCACCTCGGCAAATGGGTCGCGGGGAGGCGCGCGGGCTGTGGCCTCCGCCTCAACCGCGCTCTGGGTCGAGCGGCTCAGTGCCGCGGGGGCTGCCGTCGGAATTGAAGGTCAGCTTCTCGACCTTCGCCTCGGCCTGCTTCAGCAGCCGGTCGCAGTGCTCTTTCAGGGCTTCGCCGCGCTCGTAGATGACGATCGACTCTTCCAGCTCCACGTCGCCGCGTTCCAGCCGCCCGACGATGCTTTCGAGTTCCTTCAAGGCGCGCTCGAAGGTCATATCCTTGATGTCGGCGTGGCCGCGTGCCGGCGTTTTGCCCGTGGTCGTCATGGCTCGAAGTCCCTGTCTGTTGCGGCCCCGCGCCTCGTCATCCGGCGGCGTTCATCAGCGCCTTGACGTGCACGCCGACCGAGCGCGCCAGCGCGTTGAGGTCATAGCCGCCTTCGAGCATGGATACCACCCGGCCGTCGCACTGCTTTTCAGCGACCTCGATCAACCTCTCGGTCACCCACAGGAAATCGCTTTCGACCAGTTCGAGGCTGGCCAGGGGGTCGTCGCGGTGGGCATCGAAGCCAGCGGAGATGAGGATGATGTCGGGGCTGAACGAACGCAACGCCGGGATGATGCGGCTTTCCATCGCCTCGCGAAAGGCGCTGCCGCCGTCGCCGGATCGGAGTGGCGCGTTCCAGACGTTGCCGACCCCCGTTTCCGACAGCGCGCCCGTACCGGGGTAGAGCGGCATCTGGTGCGTGGAGCCGAAGAACAGATCCTTATCGGTCTCGAAAATATCCTGCGTGCCGTTGCCATGGTGGACGTCGAAATCGACGACCGCAACGCGCTCGCAGCCATGTTTGGCCCGCGCGTAGAGCCCGGCGATGGCGATGTTGGAGAACAGGCAGAAGCCCATGGCGCGCTTGGCTTCGGCGTGATGACCGCACGGGCGCACCTGGCAGAAGGCGTTGCGCGTGCCGCTGGCTTTGTCCATGACGCGGTCGACGGCTTCCAGACCGGCACCGACGGCGCGCAATGCCGCTTCCCACGACCCCGGCGACATCACCGTGTCCGGGTCCAGGCGGATGCTGTCCTCGCCTTCGCCCGGCCGCGCCCGGCGCAGACCTTCGAGATAGCCTCTGGGATGCGCCAGCAGGATGGCTTCTTCGACGTCGTCCCGCAACGGCGCCAATTCGCGCTTCAGGCCCTGAAACAACTCGTGGCCGAGCACCTTGTCGATAGCCCGCATGCGATCGGGGCGTTCGGGATGGCCGTAGCCCGTATCGTGATCGAGAAACGATGGGTGGGTGAGGTGCAGCGTCGGCATAAGGAACGGGCTCCCTTGGGGCGGTATCGAGGGGGAGTGGGCGGGCTATCCCTGCAGCATCGAGAGCGATGCGAGCTTCACACCGGGCGGCGGCCGGCTGTCGGCGGGCACGAAGAAGTCCGGCGCCAGCGGCATCGTGGTGTCGAGACGGTAGGGCTCGAAATCCGTCACGCCGCCGAACGCATGCAGAAACGTATCGTCGATCAGGAAGTTGCCGGTGAAGCTGCGCGACGGTTGCGTGAACACGAGATGCGCCGCGTCCGCAAGGATTTCCGGCGAACGGCTCATACGCATCAGCTTGTCGCCGCCGAGGATGTTCTTGATCGCCGCCGTGGCGATGGTCGAGCGCGGCCACAGTGCATTGACCGCGATGCCCTTCGGCCGAAGCTCCTCGGCGAGCCCCAGCACCGCGAGGCTCATGCCGTATTTGGCGATGGAGTAGGCAACATGACCCGCGAACCACTGCGGCTTCATGTCGAGCGGTGGCGACAGCATCAGCACATGCGGGTTCGCCGCCTTGGCCAGATGCGGCAGACACGCCTGCGTCGTCACCAGCGTGCCCCGCGTGTTGACCTGGAACATCAGGTCGAAGCGCTTCGGGTCCGTCTTGTCGATCGGCGTCAGCGCGATTGCCGAGGCATTGTTGACGCAGATGTCGATGCCGCCGAACGTCTCCACCGTCTGCTGTACGGCCGCCTGCACCTGCGCCTCGTCGCGAATGTCGCAAGCGAGAGGTAGCGCTTTGCCGCCTGCCGCTTCGATCTCGGCGGCGGCGCTGTGAATGGTGCCCTCGAGTTTGGGGTGGGGTTCGGCTGTCTTGGCGACGATCGCGATGTTGGCCCCGTCGCGCGCCGCTCTAAGGCCGATGGCAAGGCCGATGCCGCGGCTGGCTCCTGTGATGAAAAGTGTCTTGCCCTGAAGTCCTGCCATGTCGTCTCCCTGGTGCGGACCTTGACCGGTCCGCTTGTTGCTGGTGTTTTGCCTTGATCCTACAGGGCGCGACGGCAAATGCCAGAGCCCCCCCGGGGGCTACGGTACATGGCACCCTCCAGGCCCGTGCGCGACGGTCATCCCGGAACGGGCCGCAGCTTGGCGTAGATCCAACGCAGCAAGTGGTATGGCGCCGTGAGGATCGCCCAGAGCTGTTGCAGGGTACTCACGATCAGCGTCCAGACCCCGGCGGGCAGACCGACGATCGGCAGGAACAGCACCACGAACGCTGTCATCCGCACCAGACGGGCGGCGTGGTATCCGAGTGCACCCGCGTATTCGCCGCGCTCCTCCTGCGGCCATATCCGCCGCCACCAGGCGCCAGCGTACCGGTACCCGATCAGGCCGAGAATGATCGCGGCGAGATAGAGACCTTGCAGATACGATGGCACGCCCGGGATCAATCGAAGATCGAGTTCCCGCCGCCGTTCGCGGTCGACGGCATCGACTTTGATCGCCTCGACCACGACGTTGCCGAGCACGTTCTCGACGATGCCGCCCGCCCATTCGCCGATGACGCTGCCGACCGGCCGCGACGTCGCATCGAGGGAGCGGATGTCGAGCGCGGTGCGCCCCTGCAATCCTGCTCCGGCGTCGATTTGCAATCCGCCCCGGTTCACCGCCAGCGCTTCGAGAAAATCGCCGAAGTCGCCTTTGCCGAGCGCATCCGAGAGCCCTTTGACGCCGACCGACTGCCACAGCCAGTTGCGCGAACCGGGCTGCACCGCGCTCGCCCCATGCATCACCACGAGATCGACATCGGCATCGCGAGCGGCACGCTTCAACTCGTCGAGGTCGATCGCCGTGTCGCCGCTGCCCGCCGATTTGAAATGCAGCAACCGGCCGTCGGCGCGGCCGCTGACGACGATCGTTTGCCCTTTGATCGAGCGCAGAGCGGCGGCGAGCTTCAACGGGTCTATCGCGTCGACCATCGCGGCGTTGCTTCCCGCTCCGCGCAGCGGCACTGACGACAGCGTATGGCGCGCACCCGGTTGCAGCGCGATGACGCGAATATTGGCGCGATTTAGCGGGCGACCCAACTGCCAGACCGTTTCGTCGAAGACCGCACGGTCGGTGAGATTGACGCGCACATGGGGGCGCACGGCGGCAGCGTAGCCGAGCCGCGACGAGGGCGCGGAAATGAGACGGAACGCGCTGCCCTGCGCCGTCAGCAGGTAGAGATCGCTCGTCTCGGGCAACTCTGCGATTGCTTCGGCCCTGTGGAACACCGTCTCCTCGGACAGATACAGCCGCAGCTTGCCGGGGCCCGCCGATACAGGTTCCGGTAGCAACGTCGCGAACGCGCGCTGCATCTCGGCGGCGCTGGCTGAGGTGAACACCTCCCCGTCGCGATTGGCGAAGCGCCAGTGTCCCTCGGGTGTCGCGTGTGCCGCCAGCGCCATCGCCTTGGCCTCGCCCGACGGCAGCGTCTTGAGCTGACGGCCGAGCGCACCCGCCAGGTCGTCACCCGCCAGGCCATGCCGCAGCGACGCTCCCGCGTCACCGGCTTCCCGTGTGATACGTGACAGCCACCCGGCATCGGCAGACTGGCCGCCGAGCAACGCCAGCGCGAGAACACCGAGCAGCGCCGCTATCAGGACCGTTCGATCCCGCTGCCGGCCAACTCGCCATCCCATTCGCGCGTCCACGGTCAAGCCTTCTTGAAATCCGGCGCCCGCTTCTCGATGAAGGCCTGGAAGGCTTCACGCGCCTCCACCGACCGCAGCGCACGAGCGAAGATCGCCGCTTCTTCCTCGATGCGCTCGGATATGCGACGCACGTCGCCGCGCATCAGCGAGCGGGCCGCGCGCAAGGCCGCTGGCGGCTTGGCGGCCAGCGCCGCGGCGGCCTTCAACATCACGACCTCCAGATCATCGGGTGCGACGATGGCATTGACGAGGCCGGCTTCACGCATGCGCTCCGCTGTCATCGGCAAGCCGAGAACCAGCATCTCGAAGGCGCGTGCATAGCCGAGCCGCTGCGGCATCAAAAGGCTCGACGCCGCCTCGGGCACGAGCCCCAAATCAACGAACGGCGTTGCAAAGCGCGCGTCATCCGTCGCGTAGACGAGATCGCAGTGGAACAGCAGTGTCGTGCCAATGCCGACCGCGAGGCCCTCGACACCGGCAATCATCGGCTTTTCGACGCGCGGCAGCAGCGAAACGAACCGCAGTACGTTGAGTAGCGTCTGGCCGTCGTCGCTGATGGCCGCAACGAACTCGGAAATGTCGTTGCCGGCGGTGAACTCGCCGCCCGCGCCGATGAAGCAGTGAGCGGCGACGCGGTCGTCGCGATCGCCTTCGACGAGGGCATCGGCAAGCGCGCCGTACATCGCACCTGTCAGTGCGTTCTTCTTCAGCGGCCGGTTGAAGCGCAGGATTTGCGCATGCCCAACCCGCTTCACGTCGATGTCGCTCATGTGGTCTCCGCTCACGCGCTGAGCTTTGCAGGCGTCGAATTAAGAACGATGTCGCCGCCGTTCATCACCGTGTCCGCGAGTCCCGCCGCCGCCGTCAGCACATTCTCGGTGAAGAACCGCGCCAGCATGGCGTGCCGGGCGAAACCGGAGCCATCGCGGGCCGCCGCCACCGCCGACCGGCCGAGATAGACGCCGCCTGCCGCAAGCCCAAAAAGCCTGAGGTAGGGTGTGGCGCTGGCGAGCGCTGCTTCCGGGTTCGACTTGAGCTTGTCGCCCATCCACATGGAAGCTTTGGCGAGGGCGCCCAGCGCCGCTTGCAGCCGTTGCGCGGTCGAACCGAGCTCAGGCTGGTTGGCGCCGGCGATTTCGGCGATGCCGGTGCCAAGCTCCTCCAGATAGGCTTTCATTACCGTGCCCCCCGCCAGCGGCAGCTTGCGCGCCACCAGGTCCATGGCCTGGATGCCGTTGGTGCCCTCGTAGATCGGCAGGATGCGCGCGTCGCGCAGGTACTGCGCCGCCCCCGTCTCCTCGATGAACCCCATGCCGCCATGGATTTGCACGCCCATCGACGCCACCTCCACCGCGATGTCGGTCGAGAACGCCTTGGCGACCGGCGTCAGCAGGGCTGCCCGCATCTCGTGCCTCTCGCGCGCCGCCGGATCGGACGCGGCATGCGCGGCGTCGATCTCGCCCGCCGTCGCGAAGCACAGCATGCGTGCTGCCTGCGTCAGTGATTTCATCGTCAGCAGCGTGCGGCGCACGTCGACATGCTCGATGATCGGCACCATGACGCCCGGCGTCCCGCCGACGGCGGCGCCCTGACGGCGGTCCCTCGCATAGGCTTCGGCGCGCTGCGTCGCGCGCTCGGCGAGGGCCACGCCCTGCACGCCGACCGCGAGGCGAGCCTGATTCATCATGACGAACATGGTGTTGAGGCCGCGGTTCGCTCCGCCGACCAGCCAGCCGATGGCGCCGTCCTTCTCGCCGTACTTCATCACGCAAGTCGGGCTGCCGTGTATGCCGAGCTTGTGCTCGACACCAGCGCACACGACGTCGTTGCGCGCCCCCGGCGCACCGTCTTCGCCGACGAGGAACTTCGGCACTAGGAACAGTGAGATGCCGCGCGTGCCAGGCGGCGCATCGGGCAGCCGCGCCAGCACCAGATGCACGATGTTGGACGCCAACTCGTGCTCACCGTAGCTGATGAAGATCTTGGTGCCGAAGATGCGGTAGCTGCCGTCGGCCTGCGGTATTGCTTTCGTGCGCAGTTCGCCGAGATCGGAACCCGCATGCGGTTCTGTCAGGTTCATGGTGCCGGTCCATTCACCCGAAACCATGCGCGGCAGATATGTGGATTTGAGTTCGTCGGAGCCCGAGATCATCAGCGCGTGGATGGCGCCCTGCGTCAGCAGCGGACCGACGCCGAAGGCCATGTTGGTCGAACTCCAGACCTCACCCACCGCCATCTGCGCGATTTCCGGCAATCCCTGCCCGCCGAACTCCGGCGGGCAGGGCAGCGCGCTCCACCCGGCTTCGATAAACGCCTCGTAGGCCTCGTTCCAGCCGGGAGGGGTGATCACCCGGCCATCGACCAGCTTGCAGCCGTACCTGTCGCCATCGCGGTTGATCGGCTCCAGAACTTCCGCGCCGAACTTGCCGGCTTCCTCGATCACCGCGCGCAGCGTCGCCTCGTCGAGATCGCCATATCTGCCGGAAGCCATCGCGGCATCGAGGTTGGCCGCCGACTTGAGCGCAGCCATGATGTCGTCTACTGGAACCTGATAGCTCAAGGTGGCTTCCTCCCGGGACTTTGTCTCTTCGGACAGTGCAACGGACTCTATGGCGAAGAGTGGCGCGGCGGAAGGCTTCCCCCTGACCATTTCGTCAACTTCCACCGACATTCCCCGACGGACCGGCCCGACGTGATCAGACCAGCCAGCGCCGACACGATTGCCGAAGCCGGCCGCCTGCTCCGCGACGGTCGACTGGTGGCGTTTCCAACCGAGACGGTCTACGGCCTCGGCGCCGACGCCACCAACGCCCGTGCGGTGGCGGCAATCTTCGCCGCCAAGGGCCGCCCGAGCTTCAATCCGCTGATCGTGCACGTCGCCTCGCGCCATGCGGCGGCCGCAGTCGCTGATTTGTCGCCCCTCGCCATGCAGCTTGCGCACGTCTTCTGGCCGGGACCGCTGACGCTGGTCGCCCGCCGTCGCGCCGCCGCCGGTATCGCCGATCTCGTCACGGCGGGTCTCGAAACCGTCGCCGTCCGCGTACCGGCGCACCGGATCGCGCTGGCGCTGCTCGCCGCCGCCGCGGTGCCGATTGCAGCCCCTTCAGCGAACCGCTCCGGCCACGTCAGTCCGACGCGCGCGGCGCACGTCGCAGCAGACCTCGGCGATCGTGTCGCCATGATCCTCGATGGCGGCGCCTGCGAGCACGGGGTCGAATCGACCGTCGTCGATGTGTCGGGAGATACGCCCCGGTTGTTGCGGCTCGGCTCTGTCACTGCCGCCGATATCGCGCGGGTCACGGGCGTGTTGCCGGCGCGCGCCATCGCAGCGGACGGCAGAAGCGGCGACGGCGGGCCCATGTCACCCGGACAATTGTTGACCCACTATGCACCCCGCGCCCGCGTGCGCCTCGGCGTAACCGCGCCGGCTGCGGATGAAGCGCTGTTGGCCTTCGGCGCGCAGGTGCCGCCGCATCCGGGCCCGGTGTTCAACCTCAGCACCAGCGGCGACGTGGTGGAAGCCGCCGCCAACCTCTACGCCGCACTTCGCCTCCTCGACGCCACCGGCGTCGCGTCCATCGCCGTCATGCCGATACCGGCGGGCGGGCTCGGCGAAGCGATCAACGACCGATTGAACCGCGCCGCCGCCTCGCGCGTTGCTTAACCGGCGCGTGTCCGCCGGGCGCGATATTGCTGTCACGGGAACGCGTCATTGTGCCGGCGTCGTCCTCTGACCGCGGAGTATTCCAATGTCACCAGCTGAAACTGCACTTCTGACGAAAATCCTGGCCGGGTCCGGCGTCGTGTTCGTGATCGCCTTCCTCGGCAACCTGCTCTCGTTCTCCAACCGCTTCCTCAACGCGCTTGTCACGGCGCTCGCCTTCGCCGTCATCTACGCCGGGCTCTACTATCTGATCGACCAGACGATGCTGCCGGCGGAGCTGCGCAACATCAGCCAGGAAAAGTGGATCCAGATGGTCGCCACTGCGGCCGCGCTGGTTTTCGTGCTCGATTTCGTCGCCAACATGATCTCGTTCTCGAGCCGCGTCGGCAACGCGCTCGTGACGGCCATCCTTTTCGCCGTGCTGTTCGCCGGGCTCGCCTACGCGACCGGCGGACTGCCGTCGCTGCCGAAGCCGGCGTGATCCGACCGGCCTCATCCGACAACACATCCGACCGGCGCGAAGCCGTCCCTGCGACGCAAGGGACGGCTTCTCTGCGCCGAACGGCACTGTTCACCGGCAAATCGCGTACCAACAGTTGCGCATACACAGCGGCAGGGCGCGAGCGCACGTCTCGTCGGCACACGGTCCGCCGTAGTCGCGGAAGCACCCTTCCCGACATTGCCGACAGGCGGCCATCGCCACGGGCTCCATGATACGCGGTGGCGCGTACCCCGGCATCGGAGGCGGCATGAACGACATTGCCGCCTGCGCCGAAGGCGGCGCACCGGCAGACGCGGGCGGTGCCGCTGCGGCTTGGCCGGCATCGGTCGGCTGAGGCGGCGCGGCGGGTGGCACCACGACCGCGGTTGCCGGCCCCGGCGGCGGCGCCGCAACCTCCGGCGTTGCGCCCTCGTTTGCCGGCACCGGGTTGACGCCAGTGGCACATATCAGCATGGCAGCGGCGATGGCGACGGAAAGCAGGCGGGCCGATTTCGTCATAGCCCGAAAGATCGAGCCCATGCCCGTTGCGGACAAACGGATCGACATGGCATTTCTCCCCAGAAATCACGCCTGTTCTGCAGCGGACGGCGTGATGGTTTTTGAGTCCGATCGCAGGTCCGTTGATGGTCTGGCCCGCGTTGATGCGGCGAGAATGCCATCAGCGCCGCCTTTTGGCAGCGAAAATAATCATGCCATCGCGCGCAATATGAACGTCGTGGTGGCTGCTGCACCGCACACGCCGATCTCGAGCCTGGAGACCACTTGCATGGGCCGCCCCGCCGATCTCGCGCCGTTGGCGCCGCCCACAACCGAACTGATCGACCGTCTCACCGCGATCGTCGGCCCGGCGCACGCGATCACCGCGCCTAACGATCAGGCGCCCTTCCTGCGCGAATGGCGCGACCGCTACGTGGGACGAACACCGCTCGTGCTGCGTCCGGGCTCCACGCAGGAGGTGGCCGAGATCCTCGCCTTGTGCGACGCCGCGCGCGTCGGCGTCGTGCCGCAAGCGGGAAACACCGGCCTCGTCGGCGGTCAGATCCCGTTCGAAGACGGCCGCGACATCGTGCTGTCGGTTAGCCGCCTCGACCGCATCCGCGCCGTCGACCCCGCCGGGCAGACCCTTGTCGCGGAAGCGGGCGTAACCCTCGCTAACATCCAGAAGGCCGCCGACGACATCGGTCGCCTGTTCCCGTTGAGCCTCGCCGCCGAGGGCAGTTGCCAGATCGGCGGCAACCTCGCCACCAATGCCGGCGGCGTCGGCGTGCTGGCCTACGGCAACGCGCGCAACCTGGTGCTCGGGCTCGAAGTCGTGCTGGCCGACGGGCGC
>JBKBNR010000083.1:0-9689 GCA_046295315.1 Hyphomicrobiaceae bacterium | reverse complement strand
CGCCGTCCTCGATGGTCCCGAGCGGACCCGCGCCCGAGGGTTCGTCGACGGTGACGACCTCGGCGGCCCCGGTGATCAGGATGCTCATGGCTGGACCCGGGCGATCGCGGCAGCGAGGAGGGCTGGGACGAGCTGCGGGCGCGCGTCGTCGCCGGCGATACTAAGGCCGGAAATCGACTGCTGAGCGAACTCGCTCCATTCATCTGGCGCAAGCATCTCGACTTCGCCGCCATCGCCGACATTCACGCCATGAAGCGGCAGATCCACGCCTTCCGCGGTCTCGGCGGCATCGGTGTCGCCGGACACAACGTCAAGCTCGGGCGCGGTGGAATCCGCGAAATCGAGTTCTTCACGCAGACGCAGCAGTTGATCGCCGGTGGCCGCCAGCGCGATCTCAGGGTGCGGCCGACGCTGGTCGCGCTCAGAGCGCTGACTGATCGGCACTGGATCGAGGAGCCGGTCCGCGCCGACCTCGAACGCGCCTATCTGTATCTGCGTCGCATCGAGCATCGCATTCAGATGGTCGCTGACGAGCAGAGCCACCAGTTGCCGGAGGAACAGGGTGCGCTCGAACGCTTCGCGCTGTTCGCAGGATATCCGACGCTCGAGCAATTTTCGCGCGAGCTCGTCCACCACCTCGAAACGGTGCAGACCCACTATGCGGCGCTCTTCGAGGACAGCCCCGAGTTGACGAGCGGCGACGTCAACATGGTGTTCGCCGGCGAGGACGATGACCCCGACACGGTGGCGGCGTTGCAGAAGATGGGCTTTCAAAATCCGTCCGCCGTTCTCGCCATGGTGCGCGGTTGGCATGCCGGGCGCTATCCGGCGGTGCGTTCCCCGCGCTCGCGAGAACTGCTCACTGAAGTGCAACCCATGCTCATCTCGGCGCTAGGCGACACGGCCGACCCGGATCGCGCTATCGCGAGTTTCGACCGCTTCATGTCGGAATTGCCGACCGGTGTGCAATTGTTCTCCCTTCTGCGGGCCAACACCGGGCTGTTGCGTCTCGTCGCCGACATCATGGGCACCGCCCCCCGTCTGGCGCGCATCCTGTCGCGCCGCCGCCGGCTGCTCGACGCGGTGATCGATCCCAAGACGTTCAACACGCTGCCTTCGGCCGCCGAACTCGACAAGATCATATCGACCGAGGTCGGCATGGCCGTCGACACGCAGGATGCGCTCGACCGCTCGCGCGTGGTCGGCAGCGAGCAGGCGTTCCTGATTGGCGTGCGCGTGTTATCGGGAACGATCAACGCCAGTCAGGCCGGCGGCGCCTACGCCATGCTTGCCGACCGCCTCATCAGCGTGCTGCAAGGCTTCGTCGAGATGGAACTGTCACGCACGCATGGCGGCGTGCCGGGTGGCGGCGCGGTGGTGCTCGCCATGGGTAAGCTCGGCGGCCGCGAGATGACGGCATCCTCCGATCTCGATCTCATCGTGGTCTACGACTTCGACGGTAACGCGACCCAATCGGATGGCAGCCGCCCGCTGGCTCCGAGCCAGTGGTACGCGCGGCTGACGCAGCGTCTCGTCAATGCGCTCGCCGCGCAGACGGCCGAAGGCGCGCTCTACGAGGTCGACATGCGCCTGCGCCCTTCCGGTCAGAGCGGCCCCGTCGCGACCCACATCGCGAGTTTCATCGACTATCAGTCTTCGCAGGCCTGGACGTGGGAGCACCTCGCATTGACCCGCGCCCGCGTCGTCTCCGGCCCGCCCCTGCTGCGCTCGACGGTTGAAAAGGCGATTGGCGATGTCCTGCTGAAGCCCCGCGACCGGACCGCAATCGCAGCGGATGTCCGCGACATGCGGCTGCGTATCGCCAAAGAAAAGGGCACCAGCGATATTTGGGACCTAAAACAGGTGCGTGGCGGACTGGTCGATCTGGAATTCATCGCGCAGTATATGCAACTGATCCATGCGCACCGGCATCCCGAGGTTCTGGATCAGAACACGGCCCGCGCCTTGCGCAAACTTGCGACCGCGGGATTGCTGGCGCCCCAACAGGCGGAAACTTTGATTTCGGCCACGGAACTCGTTCACAACCTGACGCAAATCCTGCGGCTCTGTCTCGAAGGGCCGTTCGTGCCGGCTTCGGCACCGTCGGGCCTCAAGGAACTGCTCGCGCGGGCGGGCGACGCGCCAAGCTTCGCGGCGTTGGAAACGCGGCTGTCGGCGACGCTGGCCGAAGTCGCCCAGCTATTCGACCGGCTGATCGAGTGACTCCAGTCGGTCGGGGGTTAGAAATGTGTCCGACAGCCTCGACGGAAATAGTCGTCACCAGACGTTTCAGGGATGAACGTGGGGAACGGCCCCTCGGATTCACTCTGGAGCGGACCATGAAACGAACAACGATCATCGCAGCTCTCGCCCTGCTGGCCACGGCCGGCACGGCGTCCGTGCTCGCCGCCAAGGGCGGTTGGCACGAAGGACGTCATCAAGGCCGAGGCCATCACGACGAGATGGGCAAAATGGGCTTCGGCGGCGGCAAGGGCGCCATGCGTGAATTGCGCAACATGCACCGCGCCGATGCCGATCGGGACGGCGCCGTGACTCTGGACGAGTACCTGAAGGCCAAGACTGCCGATTTTGCGGCGATGGACAAGAACTCGGACGGCGCCGTCAGCGGTGACGAACTGGTCGCCGACATGGTCGCCGCAATGAGCTACCGCAGCAGGGCCATGCTGAAGCAACTCGATACCAACCTCGACGGCAAGGTGACCAAGGACGACTTTGTCTCCGGCGCCCGCCAGCGGTTCGCCGAGCGCGATCTGAATGGTGATGGCGTCATCGACCGCAACGACATGCGTCCGGCTCGCGGCGGCAAGTGGGATAGCGGCGGCAAGTGGGACAAGTCCGACGAGCGCCGTGATGCAGCCGCAGACGACAAAGACGACGAGCGCGCAGCCGACGACGTCGCAGGGCGCGACGAGGATGACGATCGTGGCCATGGCCGGCGCGGGCGTCACGGCGGCTGGGGCAAGTCGGCCAGCATCGAGAAGTTCGTCGAGCGCGCGGAGCGCGCCTTCACGCGCATGGACGTCAACAACGACGGCGAGATCAACGCTGCTGATTTCGAGCCGCGCCACAGTGCCAGGATCGACTTCGCCAAGCAAAAGAGACTGGCGTCACTCGACAAGGACCGCGACGGCAAGGTGACCCTGGACGAGTTTCTCGCTGGACCGAAGGACCGGTTCGCTCGCCTGGATCTCGATGGCGACGGCAAGATCACCGCCGCCGATCTGCCGCCTCGCATGGCAGAGCGGTGGACGAAGCCGAGGGTTGAGGCGCGCTGAGTCGCGATCAGTCCGAACGCCGAGCCGCCGTCATTGCCCGGTGGCTCGACGATCGCCGTCGCTTGGTGTCCTGTCGTGCCCTATCCTGTACGAGGTGGCGTCGGGTGCGACGGGTGGAAATGGTCGTGATGATCGGTCCGCGAAACGAGATGTCAAAGTCGATGTTGTCGGCGAGGATCGGGGGGCAGAGAGCCGTGAACGGCAGCACGGACACCATCGCGGTCGAAACCGACGCGCAACTCGTCGCCCGCATGGGCAGCGGTGACGGCGTTGCGTTCGCCGAACTTGTCCATCGTCACCTCACCGGGCTGCTCGGCGTTGCGCGGCGCATGCTGCGCGACGATGCCGAGGCCGAGGACGTGGCCCAGGAAGCGTTGCTGCGGCTTTGGCGCCAGGGGCGTGATTTGACGATCGGCACCGCAGGCGTGCGGCCCTGGCTGCGGCGCGTCGTATCGAACCTGTGTCTCGACCGGATACGTTCCCGAAAGAACGTCGAGGTGACAGATGCGCCACCCGAGATGCCATCTGCTCCCGAACAGATGCGCGACATCGAGGGCGACGAGCGCGCGGCGCGTGTCGATGCAGCGTTGAAGCAATTGCCGGAGCGGCAGCGGCTGGCGCTGGTGCTGTTTCATTTCGAAGGCTTGAGCCAGATCGAGGTGGCGGCTGAGATGGGCATTTCGGATGAAGCGGTCGAGTCGCTTCTGGCCCGGGCGAGGCGAGCGCTCAAAGCGGCACTTGCCAACGATTGGCGCGAGTTGATCGCAGCTGATGATGGCGTTTGAAGATAATGGCGTGTGGTGCTGGCGGCATCGGCTGGCGGGACGATGCAAGGGCTGGATGGGCGAGATGACTGACAACTGGAAGTCCGATCAGGCCGACATGGAGCTTCTGTCGCGCGTCTTGGAAATCTATGGCGCGAACCGCAGTCGCTGGCCTGCGGCCGAGCGGCTCGCTCTCAGCCGCATGCTGGCGGAAAATCCAGCGGCCCGGCGATATGTGCATGAAGCGGAACTGTTCGATGCGCTGCTCGACGAGGCACCTGTCGTAGCCGCGTCTCGGGAGGCGGCCTTGGCGACGCGCATTGTCGCCGCCGCGGCAGGCGTACCGCAATCGATGGAGGTGGGCGGGCAGTCGGCCGTCCAACATGTCGGGCCGGCCCGGGCGGTCGCCGTCGACGGCCGATCGGCACGTCCTCTCGGCATATCCCCGCGTCAGCCGAGACAGGGCTGGATCGTCAGTGCGCCAGTCGCCCGTTCCATCAGGCTTGCACCGGCGGCGACGCTGCTTGCGGCGGCACTTATGGTCGGCATTTTCACCGGCTTCGCGACCAATCTCTTCGGCACGGACGTTGTCTCTCGCGCCAGCGGCATCGAAACTGCCCATGCAACGGAAACGATCGACTATTCCGGCGACGTGTTCGACGATATCGCCTATGACGCGCTCGACGAGGACTTCCTATGACCCAAGACGCAGGCGACACGCAGCCACGCAAGCACCGCAACTGGCTTCTCGTCGGCTTCCTCGTTTCTCTGATGCTCAATATGCTGCTGATCGGCGTGATGGTCGGCGGCAAGATGCGTCATTGGCCGGGCGGATGGGGTGGTCATCGCGATGGCGGCCCGGCGGCATTCATGCGCGGAATTCCCGACGAGCGTCGCAAGGTGTTGAGGGAGTCCTTTGAAGCCGGCCGCAAGGAATTGCGCGAACACCGCCAGATCATCCAACGCCTGCGCCAGGATGCACGCGAGACCATGTCGAAAGAACCGTTCGACCGGGCGGCCGCACGAGCGGCGCTCGCGCAAGTCGGAGCCGCGCGCAGCGATTTCCACGCGCGAGCATCCGAACGGTTCGTCGAGTTCCTGTCGGGCTTGTCGCCAGAGGAGCGCCGCATATTTCTAAGCCGGCATGGCAAGCGCAAGAAGCACGACCGGACGCGTGACGACGGCGAAGACGCTCTTTGATCGAGGCGAAGGCCGGATCGCCCCTCAAGCCGGCAGACCGGCGGCGTGACCTGAACTGGCCCGCGGCAGGAAAAAGTCGTGCTGGACGGCGCGCTCCAGATATGTCGCGACTTGCCACGTTCCCGGCCGTTTGCGGCTCTCGAACAACTGGCCGCCGGAGTGCTCGATCAACGTCCGTGCCAGGCAGATGGGCAACGACGCATGACTGTCCGCCGGCTCACACTGGCAGTGTTCGATGGCGATCGTGACGGCAGCTTTGTCCGCAATGGCCACGGCGTTGAACTGGATGGCACCGTGCCGTGGCGAGCGGGACAGGGCCTCCGACAACAGATTGACGATGATCTGACGAAGGGCGCGTCGATCGGCGAGCACCATCAGGTCGCTCTCGACATGGCTTGCAATCTCGATACTTCTCGATCCGGCTTCCGCCGCGACGATATCGAGCGCGTCTGCGGCAATCCTCGAGAACGCGACAACCTCTCGGGCCTCGGGAGCCTCGACCCGTGTCAGCATCGAGGCGATGGCCAGCGTGTCTTCGGCCGATTTGAGCAGCTGGCGTCCGCTGTCACGGATGTGGCGAACGTACTCCTCATACCGCGGGTGGCCGAGCGGCCCGAACAACTCGTGTCCCATGAGATCGGAAAATCCAACGACGGCGTTGAGCGGGGTGCGCAACTCGTGGCTGACGCGGGCCATCAGATCGTAGTGGGTTTGCTGTGAAACGACGGGGCTGTCGCCGGGTGCGGCCTGGGTCGGCGAGACCGCGGCCGAAGCGATCGGCGCCGCCATGGCGGCTTCCACCTCCCGACCGGTCGGGTGATCCGACGGCGGTGCGCCGTCGCTGTCGGCGTCGATCACTGCGGCCGCGGATCCGTCTTTCGATATCGCGTCGCGAAGCGGCGCCACCTCCCAAAGGTAAAGCGTCGACATGGCCAAGCTGACGCCGAGGGCCGCCAGAACCACACCGTGATCGCCGGTCAGGCGCGGCATCACGACCATCAAGACGACCGCGTGCGCCGCCGTGGCGGTGGCCAGCGAGATCGATCGCCGGCTCGGTCGCGCCCCATGGGATGCGATGGTTGCCACAAGAGATGCGACGGCGGTTGCCCAGACCGCAGGCGCAAAGCCTCCCCGTGGGCCGGCGGACGTTGTCCACGCCATCCCTCAATCTCCGCGAATGCTGGTTATTTTTTGCCCAAGATGGGATTCGCCATCGTTGCCCCTCCAGCGAATCACAGCCTCAATTTCGCCGGAATCGGCAGACGCTGTCGAGAGAGTTTAATCCCCGGGTAACAACAAAATAGCGTTCAAATTCGCGGCGTTGCAGATGGGTGCCGACGACCCGCCGTTAACCATTTCGACTTTGACTGAGGCGGACAGCGCCCGCCGCAAACCGTTCTCCAAGTATTTCTCGGGCTTGCTTGTCGCCAGACCGGAAGAGTTCGGGACGCAGGTGGCATGACGGTGCGGGTGAAGTGGCAAGCGAGGCAATGAAGGGTCGGCCTCGAGGGGCCAAAGTGCGGCGCGTCTCGCGCGCGGTGCTGGTCGTGGGCGTCGGCGCTGCACTGATGACGATGTCCGCGGTCCTCGGCTCGGAGATGGTTGCCCGCGCCCTCGAACCGGGCGTTGCCGAAGCGGTGGGCGCACCGAACAGCCCGCGGCGGGCGGCCTCGCAACGGTCGGCCACGAAGGCGAAGGTCGGGGGGCGGAGCAGTCGCGTCGACGAACGCCAAGATGCACGGGGTGCAGTGGCGTCACATCGCGTGCGTCGGGAAACCACCGACGCCATCGAGGCAGGGATCGGCAGGCCGTTCTCGCCGGTCACGCTTGCAGCACATGTCCTGTCTGCTCTCGCGGTGCTGATTTCGGTCCTGGTGTCGGTCGCGCGTCGACGGCCGTTGGCGCCGGCGGTCGCCAGCCGTCGGCGAACCGATCTCGTCGCGTGCGCTGGCTTATGGCGCTTCGCGGCGGTGCTCGGCTTCGGTGTGGCGGCGGCGGTCATACTCAGCGGAGCCGGTCTGTGGTTCCCCGTGGAGTTCAGGTGGGTTTCGGCACTGCAGGAGATCGCGCGAAGCGCTGGGGTGCACGACAGTCCGCTGCTGAAACTGCTCGATGAGATGAGTTTGAACGCCGCGATCCACCGTATCGCGGGGCTGCTGGCGATCATCCTCGCCTGCATTTGTTTTCTTCTCTACCGCTTGGGCCTGCATGCGACGTTCGCGCGCCGCGGACGGTCGAAGGACTTCGGAACCGCCGTAGCTCTGCCGCAGAGCCACGCGGGATGGTCTCGATAAGCTAATGAAATTCCGTAGTTGGAGGCTAGTCGTTGGTCTAGTATAAACTTTAGTATGACTTCCGCCCGACCGCGCCCCGAGGTGCCGATGACCGATAGCTTGACCGTCCCAGTCGGTGTCATTGTCGTTCGCGAGAAGGGTAGCCATCCCTGGGAAGCGTACCGCTGGCGAACGGTTCGGGTGATGCTCGATCCGATCGAAAAATTCGACTGGCAGGGGTTCGAGGCGGGGGCATCGCGGAGGCGGCATTTTCATGTGGCGACGCTGCAACTGGTGCTGCAGCGCGACGAGGCCATCTCATACCGGGTCAATCTCGCCAACGGCGAGCCGTCGGTCTATGTGGTCCTGCGCCAGGAGACGAGTGCGAAGCGAACCGCCGCCGTCGATGTCCGCGCCGTGACGGTTTCCCCTTTTGCAGCCCGCAGCCACGGTGATCCTTCGCTCGATCGGGTCGACCGGGTGGCGATGCCGCAGCGCCTGGTGACGTTGCTCGAGAGTTTCGTCGCCAGCAGTCCGGTCGACGACGCGGGGGGCGCGACGCTCGGGTTGGACGCAAGCGAAGCGGCGCCCGGCGGCGGTGGATCATTCGGCTGATGATCATCGGCGCCGACCATGGCCCCCCGCACTCGCGCCTGATCGGCCCGCTTGGGCAATTGCTAGTGTCGTGATCGCGAAATTCGTCTCATTCCGCCGCACGCTCCGAACGATTTTCGCGATCTTAACAACGCTAGAATGACTCGTAAACTCGAGTGATCGAGACCGAGAAGTCCGCCTCCCTACCGAGCTGAAAAGTATGCAGCGGACGTCTCGGTCATCACACTGGCAGGTCGTCTCACGATGCCGGCGTCGGTACGGCCAAGGGATCGGCAGGCGGATCGGCAGCGCAACGCGAAGAGCGCGCGCTCGGTGCTTGAATCCGAACGCCAGCGGTCGTCAGCGCGCGACGTGTTCTGCAACCTGGCGGCTGCCGGAAGGCCGCATCACGACGATCGGATCGCGGTACGATGAGCCGTTTCGAAAATGTCGATGTGACCGTCGCTGCCGGGTTCATCCTGGCAGGCGGCCTCTCGCGGCGCATGTTCGCCGACGGGTCGGGACACGGCGACAAAGGCCTGCTGCCGATCGGCTCACGATCCATGCTGGCGCACGTCGCCGCGTCACTGGGGCGGCAGACGGACACCGTCGTGCTCAACGCCAATGGGGACCCGGCGCGATTCGCCAGCCTCGGCCTGCCGGTGATCGCCGATACGGTCGCCGGCCATGTCGGCCCGCTCGCCGGCATTCTCGCCGGGCTACGCTGGGCGGCGGCCAGAGAAAGCGCCGCCAACGGCAACGCCGCGACCCACCTCGTCTCGGTGTCCACCGACACGCCGTTTTTCCCTGACGACCTCGTCACATCTCTGATCGCGGCGTTGCAGTCGGCGACCGGTGGCGAACGTATTGCGATCGCTCGTTCCGCGGGGCAAATTCATCCCGTCATCGGGTTGTGGCCGCTGGCGCTTGTCGACGACCTGGAACAGGCATTGCAGAACGGCGTCCGTCGGGTCAATGACTGGGCGGCACGACACGGTACGATCGTCGTCGATTTCCCGTACAGGACGATCGGCGGGCGGGTTGTCGATCCGTTCTTCAACGCCAACACGCCGGAGGACCTGGAGGTGGCGCGCACTCTGGCCGCCGCATTGGGCGGCAGCTGACTTGCGAGAGGGTTGACGGTTTGCGATCCGAACGAGCCAGCCCTCCGGCCACACCGATCGGCGCGGCCTCATGCGACGACGACATCACAGCAGCGGACGCCCCTGACTTGAATCGCGCCCAGAGATCGTTGGCTTCTCCCATCGTTGGCATCGCCGGCTGGAAAGACTCCGGCAAGACAACGCTGACGGAGCGATTGGTCGATGCCTTCACGCGACGCGGACTCAAAGTGGCGACGATCAAGCACTCGCATCATGCTGTCGAAACCGAGGGCGTGGGGACCGACACGGCGCGCCACCGCCGCGCCGGCGCGCGGCAGACGGCACTCGTTTCGCCAACGCGCTGGGTGGTGACGACCGAGATCGAGGGGGGCTCCGAGCCGACAGTCGAGGAGATCGCCGCGCGTCTCGATCCCGCTGATCTGATTATTGTCGAGGGCT
>JBKBNR010000082.1:0-9774 GCA_046295315.1 Hyphomicrobiaceae bacterium | reverse complement strand
CAGGTGACCATCGGCACGCTCGAAAGCCTGTCGCGTGCGGGCGGCGGGGGGCGCAGCGGCGCTTCGTCGGGCGGCGGCGCGGCGGCGGATGCGGCGCGGATCGAGGGCATGGAAACGCAGCTGCGTGCGCTCTCGGCGGAAGTGCAGCGGTTGACGCGCGAGATCAGGCAGATGGGCGGCAGCGACCGCGGCGAGTTCGCGAGCCCGTCGCGCTTCGCCTCCGAGCCTGCGGCACGCCCGGCCGCGACGCGCATCGAACCGTCGACGACCATCGGCGGCTTCGGCTCGACGACGGTGCGCCCCGAAGCCGACCCCATCGGCACGCTGATCGAGGGCGCGCCGCGCGAGGCGGCACTCTCGCCGCCTGTCGGGGCATATGGCCGTGAAACCGAGGTCGCGGGCGTGCCACCAGCCGGCGCGGGCAACCCGAAGCAGGACTATGAAGCCGCCTACGGCCACCTGCTGCGCCAGGACTATGGCGCGGCTGAAGTTGCGTTCGAGGAATTCCTACGGCGTTACCCGACCGATCCGCTGGCCGGAAACGCGCAGTACTGGCTCGGTGAGACGCACTTCGTGCGCGGAAACTTCAAGCCGGCGGCAGCCGCCTTCCTCAAGGGCTACCAGAATTTCGCCAAAGGCAACAAAGCCCCCGATAGTCTGCTGAAGCTCGCCATGTCGCTCGACAGGCTCGGGCAGAAGGATGCGGCCTGCTCGTCGTTCCGCGAGTTGAACGCCAAATTTCCGCAGGCGCCCGCGCACGTGAAGGGCCGCGCCGATGGCGAGATGAAACGGCTGGCGTGCGGTTGATCGCGCGACTGGCGAGGCAGTGAAGGCCACGGGACCGTTCCCCTGGACTCCATTCCTGGCGTCATTCCGCCGGGCTGGCGTTGCACCCGACACGCGGGTTCGAGGGGACAAGCCCGCTCGCCCGCACTAACGTTCACGCTCATGACCGCGGCGCTCCCCATCACCGACGACGAACTGCCGGTCCTGTTCAAGGGCTTGGAGCAGCAGCCGCTGGCGCTTGCCGTGTCGGGCGGTGCCGACAGCATGGCCTTGATGCACATGGTGGCGCGCTGGGCGGCGCGCGAGGACGTGCGCTCGGCGTGGGCGGAACGGTCGGCAAGTTGCTCGGCAGCGGGTTGCGACGAGGACGATCAGCGGCCACAATCAGCCACTCGCCGGACGCCGCCCCCGCATTGGCTGGCCGGGGTTTCGAGCGCCGACGAGTTGCAACGTTCGGGCGGTCCGCCGCATGTCGTCGTACTGACGGTCGATCACGGTTTGCGGCCCGAGGCGGCGCAAGAAGCCGCATTCGTGGCGCGCGAGGCGGCAGCGCTCGGCTTGCCGCATCAGGTGTTGCGCTGGGAGGCTGAGAAGCCCTCGACCGGCATTCAGAACGCGGCACGCGAGGCGCGGCGGCGGCTGCTGCTCGATGCAATCGCCGCCGAACGCAGCCGTCTCATCGACACCGCGTCGCGCGCCGGCGCGCTTCGCGACGGTTTCAACCGATCCCTCGTCATGGCTCACCACCTGGAAGATCAGGCCGAGACGTTCCTCATGCGGCTTGCGCGCGGCAGCGGTCTCGACGGGTTGGGCGGCATGCGGTCAGAGAATTGGGCAGCGAGCAACTCCAACTCCGGACGTCCATCGTCGTCTGCGGTCGCGCTGCTGCGCCCGCTGCTCGGTGTTCCGAAGGCGCGATTGCTTGCCACGGCACGGGGATATGGCGCGAAGTGGATCGACGATCCGAGCAACAACGACGAGCGCTTCGAGCGCGTGCGCATCCGCAAGGTGCTGCAACAACTCGAGCCACTGGGGTTCTCCGCCGAAAAAATCGCCCTCAGTGCGCGCCGGTTGGCGGAAGCCGAACGCTCCTTGCGCCATCTCGTCGAAGAGTGGGTGGCGCCGCCACACCTCATCGAACCGAATTGGCTTTACGGAGAACTTGAGATCCGCGGCCCATTGTTCTCCGATGCTTACATCGGCGCGCGTACGCTCCGGCACATGCTGCGCAGCTACGGCGGCGCATCGCGGGTGCCAGAGCTGGCGCAGCTCGAAGCCGTATTCGAATTGGCTCGATCCGTCGAGCGGCGCACCGCGTGCGGCGGCCTCACCCTCGGCGGATGCAGGATCGAGTTCCGCGGCGAGGGCGCCAAGGTGGTGCGCGTCTATCGCGAGGGTGCAGGCGAAGGGCTGCCGGTGGTCACGATCCAGCCCGGGCAGACGGTCGATTGGGACGGGGCGCGTTTCAGAATCGTGGCCGGGGAGGGCGCCGCCGCCGCGGCGGAGGTCCGCGCGTTCGGCACGGCGGGATGGGCGGCACTCAGGCGACAGGTGCCGGAACTCGCCGAACTCAAATGGCCGGCGGCGGCTGTCGCAACTCTGCCGGTGATCGCGCGGCATGGTACAATCGTTGCTCATCCGGTGATCGACCATCTGCTGCTGTCGGTCGGATACCAACACTCCCGATCGCGCCACGCCTGGGCCGGGTACGCCGCCACGCTGGAGCCCGGTTTCAAAGCGAGCTTCAACGTCGTGGCCTGGTAATGATGCCGGGGGTGATCCGCGGCGTCTCGGCGTCAGTAGAACGAAACAGTAACTTCGCGCTGCCAGCATGGCCGCCGTCCAGCCGAGTGTGACGGGCGGCACTGTGAACCAAGTTTGAATTCAGCGAGGATTTGGCCTGCCGCCTTTCCGCCATCTGCTTGGCAAAGGTTAAGGGGGCTCCTATGTTATGGGCAAGACAGCGGGCGGAGTCCTTTCTCCGCTGAAGACGCCGGCACTTCCGCCGCTCGGCCCGCCAGCGCATCGCACGGCCCGCGGGCTGCGATGCGGCGGTGGGCCAGGGAGACGATGTGGCGGCACGGCGACAAGCCCCGGACGCGATCCGGGACGGATAGGACAACTGGATGAACCCTAATTTTCAGCGCCTTGCGATCTGGGCCCTTGCCCTGGTGCTCCTGGCGGCGTTGTTCAACCTGTTCAACAACAATACGGCACCCGGCCGTCGCGGTAACGACATCAGCTATTCGAAGTTCCTCGCCGATGTCGAGAGCGGCAAGATTTCGGAAGTGACGCTGTCGGGCAACCGCATCAGCGGCAAGCTGCGTGACGGCAATGGCACATTCTCCACCTACGCGCCGGAAGACCCGGGGCTGGTCGAGCGGCTTCGCTCGAAGGGTGTCGAGTTCGCGGCGAAGCCGAACGACGAGGACGTGCCGTCGATCATGAGCCTGTTGCTGTCGTGGTTCCCGATGCTGCTGCTGATCGGCGTGTGGATTTTCTTCATGCGCCAGATGCAGTCGGGCTCCGGCCGTGCCATGGGCTTCGGCAAGTCGAAGGCGAAGTTGCTGACCGAGCGGCACGGCCGCGTCACCTTCGATGACGTCGCTGGCGTCGACGAGGCCAAGGGCGACCTCGTCGAGATCGTCGAGTTCCTCCGCGATCCGCAGAAGTTCCAGCGACTGGGCGGCCGTATTCCGCGCGGCTGTCTGCTCGTCGGTCCGCCCGGCACCGGCAAGACGTTGATCGCACGCGCCGTGGCTGGCGAGGCCAACGTGCCGTTCTTCACGATCTCGGGCTCGGATTTCGTCGAAATGTTCGTCGGCGTTGGCGCGTCGCGCGTGCGCGACATGTTCGAGCAGGCGAAGAAGAACGCGCCGTGCATCATCTTCATCGACGAAATCGACGCCGTCGGCCGCCATCGCGGTGCCGGCCTCGGCGGCGGCAACGACGAACGCGAGCAGACGCTGAACCAGTTGCTCGTCGAGATGGACGGCTTCGAGGCCAACGAGGGCATCATCATCATCGCGGCGACGAACCGCCCCGACGTGCTCGACCCGGCATTGCTGCGTCCGGGCCGCTTCGATCGCCAGATCGTGGTGCCGAACCCGGATGTGATCGGGCGCGAGAAGATCCTGCGCGTCCACATGAAGAAGAGCCCAATTGCCCCCGACGTCGACCCCAAGGTCATCGCGCGCGGTACGCCCGGCTTCTCCGGCGCCGATCTCGCCAACCTCGTCAACGAGGCGGCGTTGCTCGCCGCACGCCGCAACAAGCGCCTCGTCACGCAGACCGAGTTCGAGGACGCCAAGGACAAGGTGATGATGGGCGCCGAGCGCCGTTCGATGGCCATGACCGAGGAGGAGAAACTCGCCACCGCCTATCACGAGGCCGGGCACGCCGTGGTCAATATCGTCGTGCCGGGCAACGATCCGCTGCACAAGGTGACGATCATTCCGCGTGGGCGCGCGCTGGGCGTCACCATGAGTTTGCCGGAGCGCGACAAGCTCAGTTATTCGAAGCAATGGTGCGAGGGGAAGATCGCGATGGCGTTCGGTGGCCGCGTCGCCGAGCAACTCGTCTACGGCAAGGAGCATCTGAACACGGGCGCCTCGAGCGACATCACTCAGGCGACCAACATCGCGCGCCGCATGGTGACGGAGTGGGGTATGAGCGAGAAGCTCGGCCCGCTTCTGTACAACGAAAACCAGCAGGAGGTGTTCCTCGGTCATTCGGTGACGCAGACCAAGAACATGAGCGAGGACACCGCGCGTCTGATCGACGAGGAAGTGCGCCGCATCGTCATGACCGGCTACCAGACCGCGTGGGACGTGCTGACCAAGCACCGCCAGGATCTCGAGGCGATCGCGCAGGCGCTGATGGAGTACGAGACGATTTCCGGCGAAGAGGTCATGGCGTTGATGCGCGGCGAGAAGATCGTGCGACCGACGGACGACGATGAAACGAAAGGGCCGATCGGCTCGGCTGTTCCGATCGCCGGCCGCGCGCCGCCACGCTCGCGCGAGGAGCCGGGCGCGGGCGGGCTGGAGCCGCAGCCGGGCTGAAGGCAGCCGGGGCGGAAGGCTGAACCGGCGCGGCCGCGGCAGCGAGCGCCGGTGGTGCGGTGGCAGCCTGGCGACATCGGCTCCGGGAAACGGGGCGTTCGGAGGGCCCGATCGGATCGCCCCGGCCGAGGCACCGACGACCGGCCCTCGCGGCGGGCATCGCTCGTCGCTGGGTCGTGGTCGTCGAGTGGCCGGCATCAGGTCGTTGCCGGGCCGGCGGCAGGGCGGTAATCAGGTTTGATGATCAAGCGCGCCTTCGACATCACGGCGGCGGCCTTCGGGCTGGTCGTCGCTCTGCCGGTCATGGCGGCGCTGATCTGGCTGATCCGTCGCGATTCGGACGGTGATGCGATCTTCAGTCAGGTACGAGTCGGTCGCGATGCGCGTCCCTTCGTCTGCTACAAGCTTCGCACCATGCGGGCCGGAACGGCCGACGCGCCGACGCACGAGGTCGCCGCGGCGCAGATCACCCGTATAGGCCGCGTCCTGCGCGCCACCAAACTCGACGAACTGCCGCAACTCTACAACGTCCTGATCGGCGACATGAGCCTCGTCGGTCCGCGACCGTGCCTGCCGTCGCAGACGCTGCTCGTCGCAGAGCGCTCGGCGCGTGGCGTCTTGAGGGTTCGTCCCGGCATCACGGGCCTCGCCCAGATCCGCGACATCGACATGTCCGATCCGCATCGGCTGGCGGAGGTCGACGCGGAATATTGCCGGGACCAGTCGTTTCTGGGCGATCTTCGCATACTTTTTGCGACTTTCGCGGGGCGCGGGATCAATGCGGACCGCATACGCGACGCGGCGTCGTGAGGGGATGCGGAGAAGATGCCGGCCACCGCCGAGCAATGCCGGTGCGGACGAACTGGCGGCCTCCGGCGCGTCATCGTCTCTCGCCACGGCCGGCGCTGACGACGGAAATCCTGTGTCGGCTGTGCATCGACGCACCCGCTGTCGCCTGAAGGAACGCGTGGCGACATGCTCCCGTTCCGGGGCCGGCTGGTCGTACCGTATCGGCGCGGCCTGGCGGCACTCTGGAACCGGCGACCGAATTGTACCGCCGAGCAACGCCTGTCGCTTCGCTGAGCGGGCCGTTGCCCTCCTGGGCGTCGGGGCGGTCACCGGCCAGGACGCGGGAACACCGGGCCCATCTCGCGGGCCACGAGCGACCGGGACGCACCCTTTCCCGTACGACGAGCCGATCGCAGAACATATTTGCATTGCAGCAAATCGACGTCCACTATCAGCCGCGACATACGAGTGTAACCGGCGAGGATGAGCGTGCCTTTCGATGAGAAGCGTTGACGGACGACCCGTGCCGAGGTTTGGAAAGAGGGCAGCGGCGCCGCTCGGACGCGAGGTGATGTGGCGATGCTGAGTGATCCGGCTGAAGCCCGGTCACGACCGCTTCGATCGCGCTGGCGCGGCATCGTGTTCGGCACGTTCTTGATGATCGCGGCGGCCGGAATGCTGGTCGCGTCGCGTGCCGCGCCGTTCTATCTGCTCGGTGTATTGTTGGCGTCGTTCTTCGTTGCCGACTGGCGGCGCGTGCTGCGGATCCGCCTCGACGTCGCCTTTCCCGTGCTGGTCCCAGCGTTGCTGCTGGCGTTGTTCGCCGGGCTTTCTGCACTATGGGCTCAAGCCCCGGCGGCGGCGCTCGAGAAGTCGGCGGTCGCCGTTGCCGTCGTCGTGGCAACAGCCATCATCGTGGCGGCGATGGATCAGTTCGATCGGATGGAGCGGCTGCACGTTTCCGAGGGGCTGTGGATCGGCGTTCTCGCCGGCGTGACGTTCGCGGCCATAGAAATCTACTCGGGACAGATCATCCTGCGCAGCCTCGTCAATCTGCTGAAGTTGCCGCAAGGTTCCTTGACGCCACCCGAATTCTATCGCTTCACGCGCGGTGGCTATCTGTTCTGGATAAGTCCAGTGGCGATAGCGCGCAACATCGCGCCCCTTAGCCTCATGCTTTGGCCAGCGATTGTCGCTGTCCAAGGGTACGTCGGGGGGTGGCTTCGTTCGACGCTGATCGCGCTGTTGCTGTTCATTTCCGTGCTCGCGATCATGGGGTCGGTGCATGAAGCTTCGAAGCTTGCGATCGTGGTCGGTGGCACGGCCTGGGTCATCGGCTATGTCTCGACCCGGTGGGCCACGGGGTTGCTTCGCGCCGTATGGCTGGCGGCGACGCTGTTGCCGGTACCCATCGCCGTCGTGATGTACGAGGCAGGCCTGCACAAGGTCTCATGGCTGCAATATTCCGCCAAGCATCGCGTCGAGATCTGGCACCGCTCGGCCCTCAATGCCGTGCAGTCGCCGATCATCGGCAACGGCGCCATGAGCACCTACGTCGCGAGTGAACGGTTCGCGCGCAACGATCCGCTGAGCCGGCTGGCGCCACCGCACCAGCACAACGTGTTCCTGCAGATTTGGGATGAACTCGGCATCATCGGCGCGTTGCTGCTCGCCTGGTTCGGCTGGCGGCTCATCGGTGTCATCGCCGGGTTCGAGCAGCGTTTGCGGCCCTATGCGTTCGCACTGTTCGCAAGCTCGGCGGCACTCGCTGCGGCCAGCTATGGCCTATGGCAAATCTGGTTTCTCGCGACGTTCGGGATGGCGTTCGTGGCGTTCGCGGCCGGTCGGCTCGCGCATCGAAGTTGGCGCTCCGGTGATGGCAGCGCGGGCGACGTCAACGGCGTCGGGCGAGACCATTCTTCTGTCGGGCTCAGATGAATCGGGGTGGCGCGCGCCAGATTGCCGGCATGCAAAAGTGCTGACAGAAAAATAAGCCGTCATGGGCTCGCCACATCGCGTGGCCGCACCATCGGCTCCACTCACGTCCCCATCCGCGAAATGAAGAACTTCTGGTCCATATCGGGCTGGCGGTGGTGGCGGTCGTAGTCGGGCGCCAACGGCGCGGGCAACCGGTTTCGAGGAGTGTCAGTCCCATGTGCGAATGTCAGTGCCATGAACGATAAGCCGAGCCGAAGCTCGAAGCCCCTCCCCGGCGCGCCGACCGAACCAACAACTCGCGCCTGGCATGCGGCAGACGCCGACGATGTGATGTCGGCGTTCGGGGCCAGTGCGACAGGATTGTCAGCGGAGGAGGCGGCCCGCCGCTTGTCGGCGCACGGTCTCAACGCGCTGCCGGGCGCGGCCGCCAGATCGGCGCTGCGGCGGTTCCTGCAACAGTTCGACAACCTGCTCATTTATGTGCTGATCGGTTCGGCGGCGGTGACGGCGGCGCTGGGACACGCCGTCGATACCGCGGTCATCCTTGCGGTCGTCGTGCTCAACGCCGTGATCGGCTACGTCCAGGAGGGAAAGGCCGAAGCGGCCCTCGATGCCATCCGCAACATGATCAGCCCGCGCGCATCCGTGCTGCGCGGCGGCGTGCGGACAACCATCGACGCCGCCGAAATCGTACCCGGCGACATCCTGCTGCTGGAGGCGGGCGATCGCGTGACGGCCGACGTGCGGCTGCTGCGCGGGCGCAACATCAAGATCGACGAGGCGATCCTGACGGGTGAATCCGTGCCTGTGTCGAAATCGGTCGAACCTGTCGCGGCCGAAGCTCCGCTGGGCGACCGCCGGTCGATGGCCCATTCGGGGACGCTGGTCACGGCGGGGCAAGGCGTCGGCGTCGTGGTCGCGACAGGAGCCGCCACGGAACTCGGTCGCATCAGCGCGCTGCTCGGCCGCGTCGAAACGATCGAGACGCCGCTGATTCGGCAGATGAACGCCTTCGCACGGCAGCTTACCTGGACAATCCTGGCGCTCTCCGCGGTGACGCTGGCCTTCGCCACACTGGTGCGCGGTTACGCCGCCGCGGATGCGTTCATGGCCGTGGTGGGCATGGCGGTGGCGGCGATCCCCGAGGGCCTGCCAGCGGTGATGACCATCACGCTCGCCATCGGGGTGCAGCGGATGGCGGCGCGCCATGCCATCATCCGGCGCCTGCCGGCCGTCGAAACGCTCGGTGCCGTATCGACCATATCGTCGGACAAGACCGGCACGCTGACGCGCAACGAAATGACGGTGACGCACGTCGTGCTGTGCGATGCCGTTGTCGAGGTCGGTGGCGTCGGCTATGCGCCGCACGGCGGGTTCTCGCGCGGCGGGTCCGAGATGCAACCCGGCGACGAACCGCGTCTCGCCGAAGCCGGACGCATCGCGCTTCTTTGCAACGATGCGTGGCTGCGCGAGGTGGACGGCCAGTTCACCGTCGATGGCGACCCCATGGAAGGCGCGCTGGTGACGTTCGCCCTCAAGACCGGGCAGGACCGCGCGGCGCTGGCGAGCGATCTGCCGCGCGTCGACGAAATCCCCTTCGATGCCGCACACCGCTACATGGCGACACTGCATCGCCGCCCGGACGGGGGCGTGATCGCGTTCGTCAAAGGCGCGCCCGAGCGGATCATGGAAATGTGTGTGTCGGAGGCTGGCCCGGGTGCACCGCGGCCCGTCGATGCCACACGTTGGCTCGCCGCGATCGACGACCTGGCGCGGTCGGGCCGCCGCGTCCTCGCATTGGCGACGGTCACTCTGGCTGAGGACAAGCGCCAGTTGTCGGCAAGCGATGTCGAGAGCGGTCTGTCGCTGGTCGCTCTCGTCGGCCTGATCGACCCGCCGCGCCCAGAGGCCGTCGCGGCAATCGCCGAATGCCGTACAGCCGGGATCGCGGTCAAGATGATCACCGGGGACCATGTTGCGACGGCCGGCGCCATCGCGCGCGAACTCGGGCTCGATCACCCTGAAAACGTGTTGTCCGGACAGGATCTCGACACACTCGAGGCAGAGGGGTTGAGCGCGGCCGTGGCCGCGACCAACGTATTCGCACGCACCAGCCCGGAACACAAACTGAGGCTCGTCGAGGCCATGCAGGCCGGCGGCGCCGTCATTGCCATGACCGGCGATGGCGTCAACGACG
>JBKBNR010000081.1:0-9789 GCA_046295315.1 Hyphomicrobiaceae bacterium | reverse complement strand
TCGCTGAAACATTTAGCCTCGAAAGCACGTATCCGGCCCGGATGCAGGGTCGCTTTGCAGCGCCGCCAGAAACAATGCGGGCGGCGACATCGCTGCCGCCGCCCCGTCAGATACCCGCCGCCCCGTCAGATACCCGCCGTCCGGTACAGCGCGCAGCCTCAAGCGGCGAGGTTGCGCAGCACATAGTGCAGAATACCGCCGTTCTTGTAATATTCGATCTCGTCCAGCGTATCGATGCGGCAGAGGATCGGAACCTGGCGCTTGGAGCCGTCGGCCGACGTGATTTCCGCCGTCATCATCTGGCGCGGCTTCACCGAGGTGAGCCCGAGGATCGACACCGTCTCGTCGCCCTTCAGGCCGAGTGACTGCCACGACGTGCCCTCCTGAAATGTGAACGGCACGATGCCCATACCGACGAGGTTCGAGCGGTGGATGCGTTCGAAGCTCTGCGCGATCACCGCTTTGACGCCCAGCAGGTTGGTGCCCTTTGCCGCCCAGTCGCGCGACGAGCCGTTGCCGTACTCGACACCAGCGAACACGACCAGCGGCACACCCTCCGCCTCGTAGCGCATCGCGGCGTCGTAGATCGGCATGTTCTCGCCCGAAGGGTAATGGACGGTGTTGCCGCCTTCCTTGACGTTGCCCGCCGCATCCTTGTTCATGAAGTTCTTGATGCGGATGTTGGCGAAGGTGCCGCGCATCATCACTTCGTGGTTGCCGCGCCGTGTGCCGTACTGGTTGAAATCCGCCTGCGCGACACCGTTTTCGATCAGGTACTTGCCCGCCGGCGACGCCGCCTTGATCGACCCGGCGGGCGAGATGTGGTCGGTGGTGATCTTGTCGCCGAACAGCGCGAGGATGCGCGCATTGTGGAGATCGGTCACCGGCTTCGGCGTCTTCGACATGCCGGCGAAGTAGGGCGGGTTTTGCACATAGGTCGACTTGCTGTCCCAGCCATACGTCTGGCCGGTCGGTGCCGAAACCGCCTGCCAGTGCGCATCGCCCTTGAACACGTCGGCATACTTCGACGCGAACATCTCGCGGCTGATGGCGGTGTGGATGACGTCCTGGATCTCTTTCGAGGTCGGCCAGATGTCCTTGAGGTAAACGGGCTGGCCGTCCGATCCCATGCCGAGCGGCTCGGTGGTCAGATCGCGGTTCACCGACCCCGCAAGCGCATAAGCGACGACCAGCGGCGGTGACGCCAGATAGTTCGCTTGCACGTCGGGCGACACGCGGCCTTCAAAATTGCGGTTGCCAGAAAGCACCGCCGCGGCGACGAGGCCGTTCTTGTTGATCGCCTCGGAAATCTCCTGCGGCAAGGGACCCGAGTTGCCGATGCAGGTGGTGCAGCCGAAGCCGACGAGATTGAAGCCGATCTGATCGAGATAGGTCTGCAGTCCGGCCTTCTCGAGGTAGGCGGCGACGACTTGCGATCCGGGTGCCAGCGACGTCTTCACCCACGGTTTCTGGCGCAGGCCTTTCTGCACCGCGTTGCGCGCTACGAGACCGGCGGCCACCAGCACGCTCGGGTTCGACGTATTGGTGCAGCTTGTGATGGCGGCGATGACCACATCGCCATGGCGCAGCTCGAAGTCGCGGCCTTCGACGGGCACTGCCTTGCCGAGTTCACCCGGCTTTTTGTACTCGCTCTCCAGCGCCACCGCGAAGCCGGCCTTGATCTGGTCGAGCGCGATGCGTCCCTCGGGCCGCTTCGGTCCCGCCATCGACGGCACGACCGAGCCGAGATCGAGCTCGAGCGTGTCGGTGAATACGGGGTCGGCGGAGCCCGCGGCGCGCCACAGTCCCTGGGCCTTGGAGTAGGCTTCGACCAGCGCGATGCGATGCGCGTCGCGTCCCGACATGTCGAGATAGTTGATCGTCTCGCCATCGACGGGGAAGAAGCCGCACGTGGCGCCATACTCTGGCGCCATGTTGGCGATGGTCGCGCGGTCGGCCAGCGTCATGGCGTCGAGGCCCGGTCCGTAGAACTCGACGAACTTGTTGACCACGCCCTTCTTGCGCAGCATCTGCGTGACGGTCAGCACCAGATCGGTGGCGGTGACGCCCTCGTTGAGCTTGCCCGTCAGCTTGAAGCCGATCACCTCCGGCAGCAGCATCGACTGCGGCTGACCGAGCATCGCAGCTTCGGCCTCGATGCCGCCGACGCCCCAGCCGAGTACGGCGAGACCGTTGACCATCGTCGTGTGGCTGTCGGTGCCGACCAGCGTATCCGGATAGGCGATCGTGCTGCCGTCCTCCATCTGGTTGGTCCAAACGGTCTGCGCCAGATATTCCAGATTGACCTGATGGCAGATGCCGGTGCCGGGCGGCACGACGCGGAAGTTCTCGAATGCGCCCTGACCCCACTTGAGGAAGTTGTAGCGCTCGCCGTTGCGCTCGTACTCCAGCGCCACGTTGCTGTTCAGTGCGCCCGCATTACCGAACGCATCGACGATCACCGAGTGGTCGATCACGAGATCGACGGGCACCAGCGGATTGATCTTCTTCGGGTCGCCGCCGAGGCTGTTCATGCCGTCGCGCATGGCCGCGAGATCGACCACCGCCGGCACGCCGGTGAAATCCTGCATCAGCACGCGCGCCGGACGAAAACCGATTTCCTTCCCCGCTTTGCCCTTGTCGTCCAGCCACTTCGAGAGGTTGACGATATCGTCCTTCGTCACCGTGCGGCCGTCCTCGTGGCGCAGCAGGTTCTCGAGCAGCACGCGCATCGAGTAGGGCAGCCTGGAAACACCGGCCAGGCCGTTCTTCTCGGCGTCGGGCAGCGAGTAGTAGACGTAGTCCTTGCCGTCGACGGAAAGCGTCTTGCGGCAGTTGAAGCTGTCGATGGACTTCGGTGTCTTGGCGCTCAAGGTGGACCTCCGGCAGGATGAAAAAAATCATGCTCTGGTGAGGCTGGGCGGGCGAGCCATCGAACGACGAAGGGTTGGTGCGAAAGCTTTCGCTTTCGCTTCCGCAGCGCTCCATGGCTGACGGCATGTGCCGCGCCCATCCTCGCCGCGCCGCCGGAGTGCCGGCGGGCTCGATCTCGAGCGTCCCGGCGCGTGGATGTCGCAATCCCGTCCGGATCCGCCCCGCTTTTTGCGCTGGCGTCGATGGTGACGCGACACTTATATAGCCCGTCCGCGGTTCCGGCCACTGCGACGTAAGCCGCGTGCCTCGGATTCGCTTGAGAAAACTCGGCCTCGCCGTCTAAGACGTTGGTCTTGCCTCCCGGCCGATCAGATGAGTGGATCGCGTGCAGCTCGTTGCCGAAAATCTGGTCCTGGCGCGCGGCGGGCGGGTGATCCTCGATGGCCTGTCGTTCTCGGTGTCGAGCGGCGAAGCGCTGCTGCTCACGGGGCGCAACGGCGCCGGCAAGACGACGCTGATCCGCGCGCTCGGCGGTTTCCTCGCGCCCCAGTCGGGCAGCATCCGCCTCGACGGCTTCGGCGACGACCGCGACATGCGCGAAGCCTGCCACTACGTCGGCCACCAGAACGCCAACAAGGCGAGCCTGACGGTGGAGGAGAATCTGCGCTTCTGGCAGGCCTATCTCGGCGGTGTTGGCCAGGGCGGTGAGACGGGCGCCGACGCGCTGTTCGACGCCATGGAGTTGTTCGAGATCGACACGCTGGCCGACATCCCGGCCGGGTACCTCTCGGCCGGGCAGAAGCGCCGCCTCGGGCTATGCCGTCTGGTGCTGGCGAAGCGCCCGCTGTGGCTGCTCGACGAGCCGACCGTTTCACTGGACACGCAGTCGACGGCGCTGCTCGCAAAGGTTGTCGCGCGGCATCGCGCTGGCGGTGGCATCGTCATCGCCGCCACGCACCTGCCACTTGGCCTCGACGACGCCCGCGAACTGCGCCTTGGTCTTGCCGCGCCTGTCCCGACCGGCGCCCGCGAGGCGCGGCCATGAAACCTTTCATGACGCTGTTGAAGCGCGACCTAGCGCTTGCCTTCCGCGAGGGTGGCGCCATCGGCACCGCGCTCGGCTTCTATCTCATCGTCGTGTCACTGATGCCGTTGGGACTCGGGCCGGACCTCAATCTGCTCACCCGCATCGCGCCGGGCATCCTGTGGGTGGCGCTGCTGCTCGCCGCGCTGCTGTCGCTGCCGCGCATTTTCGAGGCCGACCACGACGACGGCTCGCTCGACATCCTCACCCACGGCGGCCTGCCGTTGGAGTTGGCAGCCACCGCCAAAGCGCTGGCGCACTGGCTGTCGACCGGCATTCCGCTGGCGCTGATGGCGCCAATCCTCGGCATACTGCTGAATCTCGAGACCCGTGCCTATCCGCTCGTCGTCGCCACCATGCTTGCCGGCACCCCGGCGATCAGCTTCATCGGTGCCATCGGCGCGGCGCTGACGCTCAGGGCAAAGCGCGGCGGCCTGCTGCTCGCCCTGCTGGTGCTGCCGCTTTATGTGCCCACTCTGATTTTCGGCATAACGGCGATCAGCGCGGCTCTACTCTCGCCCGACGGATTCCTGGCCTCCTTTCTGATCCTTTCGGCGATTTCTCTCGTTGCCATGGCGCTCAGTCCGTTCGCCGCCGCTGCCGCACTGCGCGTGCATATGCAATAGCGCGCGGGGTTGGCGGGGCGGCCGCGCGCAAGGTAACAACCGCGCGGGAATGGCGGGGCGGCCACGCGCAAGTCTCGCCAGGTCCAGCGTGAAAGCCGACCGGTTGACCTATCGCAATCCGGCTTTTGCCCGGTCAGGCAGATTGCGGCCCGAATTGCCGTGTAACGATGCGCGCACCTCGCGAATTGCGATTTGCCGCCGGAAGACTTAAGTCAGGGACCATGAGCACCGAGACGCACATCGACACCCCGCGGCAGAGCTGGACCCAGCGGCTCGCCAACCCGACGCGCTTCATGGCGCTGACCGACTGGCTGTTGCCGGTGCTGTCGGCCGCCGCAACGGTGGTGGTCCTCTATGCGCTGTACCTCACGTTCTTCGTAGCGCCGCCGGACTACCAGCAGGGCGAGACGGTGAAGATCATGTTCATCCACGTGCCCTCAGCGTGGCTGGCCATGATGGGCTACCTCGTCATCGCCATCTCGAGCTTCGGACTGCTCGTGTTCCGCCATCCGCTGGCCGATGTCTCAGCCAAAGCGGCGGCGCCCATCGGCGCCGCGTTCACGCTGCTGGCGCTGGTCACCGGCTCGCTGTGGGGCAAGCCGATGTGGGGCACATATTGGGTCTGGGATGCGCGCCTTACCTCCGTGCTGATCCTGTTCTTCCTTTATCTCGGGCTGATGGCGCTGCGCTCGTCGCTCGACGACGAGGCGATGGCCGCCAAGCAAACCGCCGTTCTCGGCCTCGTCGGCGTCGCCATACTGCCGGTCATCAAGTTCTCGGTCGACTGGTGGAACACGCTGCATCAGCCGGCGAGTGTCATCAAGCTCGACGGCCCGGCGATCCATGCGTCGATCCTGTATCCGCTGCTGGTCAACGCGGTCGGGTTTTCGCTGCTGTTCTTCGCCATGCACATGAAGGGCATGCGCAACGAGATCCTGCGACGGCGCGTCAGGGCGTTGCGCTTGGCCGAGGTAGAACGCGCTGGCCGCGGCCGCGAGGCCGGGGCCGAACAGTGAAACCGAGGCGAGGGAACTTGTCCCCTCGACCCCATTTCGGGGTGCCGTGCCCGCCGCGGACCACACCGAAAACAATCGAGGCCCAGGGGGCCAGCCCCTGGTCTTTTCGCCACGGCCCGCAACCCAGGTAAAGGAAGCAAAATGGACCTCGGACCGCACGCCGCCTTCATCTGGGGCTCGTATGCTGCCGTCGCCGTGGTGCTTGTCGGGCTGCTGGCGTGGCTCGTCTGGGATGGGCGGCGTCAGCGCCGCCTGCTGATCGAACTCGAAAGCCGCGGCGTCCGCCGCCGCTCGCGCAGTTGAGGCGACACGGGCATGAGCACCTCTTCCGACACCGCCGCCAAAGCTCCGGCCGACGCACCGCCCGCGAAACGCCGCCTCGGCTTGGCGCTGCTGCCGGTCGCCCTGTTTCTCGGCCTCGCCGGCCTGTTCTATTTCGCGCTCTTCGCTGGCGACCCGCAGAAGCTGCCCTCGGCGCTGATCGGCAAGCCAGCACCCGTGACCTCGTTCGAGCCGCTGGAAGGCTTGCTGGTACGCGGTCAGCCGGTGCCGGGGTTCTCGAGCACCGATCTGGCCAAGGGCGAGGTGAGCCTCGTCAACTTCTGGGCCTCGTGGTGCATTCCGTGCGTGCAGGAGCACCCGCTGCTGATCGAGATCGGCAAAAGCACGGGCATCCCCATCTACGGCATCAACTACAAGGACGCCCCGGAGGCCGCGCGCCGCTTCATCGGCCGCTATGGCAACCCCTACCGCGCCGTCGGCGTCGACCCGCAGGGTCGCGGAGCCATCGAATGGGGCGTCTATGGCATGCCGGAGAGCTTCCTCGTCGATGGACAGGGGCGCATTCTCTACAAGCACGTCGGCCCGTTCACGCCCGAGAGCGTGGCGAATAAAGTGATCCCGGCGATCGAGAAGGCGAAGCGCGACGCTCGGCCGAAGGGATGAGGTGCGCGGTCGGGTCTGGCGCGAGCGGGTTCGCATGCTCCTCCGCGCGGTCCTGGGTTACGATTGGCGTCGTCCGAGGGGCAACCCGTACTACATCCAAAGTCCAAACCCGCAACTTATGCCGATATCGAGGCGTTGCCGCCGAATATCGTCGGTGAAATCCTGTTCGGTGTGCTGCATACGCACCCGCGCCCGGCGCCGCGACATGCGCGCGCGTCGTCCCGACTTGGCGCCGAACCCGACGGCCCGCTCGATCGCGGGCGCGGCGGACCGGGCGGCTGGATTATCCTCGACGAACCGGAGTTGCATATGGGGCCGCACGTCGTCGTGCCGGACCTCGCCGGTTGGCGGCGTGAGCGGATGCCGCAACTCCCCGACACGGCGTACTTCGAGACGCCGCCGGATTGGATCGCGGAGATACTCTCGCACTCGACGGCGCGCGTCGACAGGACCGACAAACTGGCAATCTATGCCGCCTTCGGTGTCGGTCTCGCCTGGTACGTCGATCCCGACCAGCGCACGCTTGAGGTTTTCGCGTTGACGGGCGACAAGTGGCTGCTCGCCGCCACCTTCAAGGACGCCGATGAGCAGGGGCCAGCCCGCTCAATTCCCCTTCAGCACGTCGACCAGCGTCTTGCCCAGCCGCGCCGGCGACGGCGAGACGCGGATGCCGGCCGCTTCCATGGCCGCGATCTTATCCTCCGCACCGCCCTTGCCGCCGGAAATCACCGCGCCCGCATGGCCCATGGTGCGGCCCGGAGGCGCGGTGCGCCCGGCGATGAATCCCGCCATCGGCTTCTTGCGGCCCTTCTTCGCCTGTTCGATCAGCCAAGCCGACGCATCTTCCTCGGCCGAGCCGCCGATCTCGCCGATCATGATGATGCTCTCGGTCTCGGGATCGTCGAGGAACATGTCGAGCACGTCGATGAACTCGGTGCCCTTGACCGGATCGCCGCCGATGCCGACCGCCGTCGTCTGGCCGAGGCCCTCGTTGGTGGTCTGGAACACGGCTTCATAGGTCAGCGTGCCGGAGCGTGACAGCACGCCGACGGAGCCCTTCTTGAAGATCGAGCCCGGCATGATGCCGATCTTGCACTCGTTCGGCGTCAGCACGCCGGGGCAGTTCGGCCCGATGAGACGCGACTTGGACCGGTCGAGCCGCGCCTTCACCTTCACCATGTCCATCACCGGCACGCCCTCGGTGATGGCGACGATCAGCGGGATGCCGGCGTCGATGGCTTCGATGATGGCGTCCGCCGCCCCTGCCGGCGGCACGTAGACGACGGAAGCGTTGGCGCCGGTCTCCTTCACGCCGTCGGCGACGGACTTGAAGATCGGCAACCTCTCGCCGCCCTTGCCGGTCCAGAACTCTCCCCCCTTCTTCGGGTTGATGCCGCCGACCATCTGCGTGCCGTGATAGGCCAGCGCCTGCTCGGTGTGGAAGGTGCCGGTCTTGCCGGTCAGGCCCTGCACGAGAACCTTGGTAGTCTTGTCGATCAGGATGGACATAGGTTTTCCTGTCCCTGGCTCAGGCTGCTTTGACGGCGGCGACGATCTTCTGAGCGGCGTCGTCGAGGTCGTTGGCCGAGATGACGTTGAGGCCGCTCTCGTTGATGATCTTCTTGCCGAGTTCGACGTTGGTGCCTTCGAGGCGCACGACCAGCGGCACCTTGAGCCCAACCTCTTTCACCGCCGCGATGACGCCTTCCGCGATGGTGTCGCAGCGCATGATGCCGCCGAAGATGTTGACCAGGATGCCCTTCACCTGCGGGTCGGCGGTGATGATCTTGAACGCCGCCGTCACCTTCTCCTTCGACGCGCCGCCGCCGACGTCGAGGAAGTTCGCCGGTTCCGCGCCATAGAGCTTGATGATGTCCATGGTCGCCATGGCGAGGCCGGCGCCGTTGACCATGCAGCCGATGTTGCCGTCGAGCGCGACGTAGGAAAGATCGTACTTCGAGGCTTCGATCTCCTTGGCGTCCTCTTCCGTCGTGTCGCGCAACTCGACGATGTCGGGGTGGCGGAACAGCGAGTTGTTGTCGAACGACACCTTGGCGTCGAGCACGCGCAGGTGGCCGTCCTTCATCACGATCAGCGGGTTGACCTCGAGCAGGCTCATGTCCTTCTCGGTGAACGCCTTGTAGAGGATCGGGAACAGCGACTTGGCGTCGGCGGCGGCGGCACCGTCCAGTCTCAGCGCCGTGCACAGCAGGTCGACGTCCTTGTCGGTGACGCCGGTCGTCGGGTCGATGGTCACGGTGATGATCTTTTCCGGCGTGTCGTGGGCGACGGCCTCGATGTCCATGCCGCCTTCGGTCGAGACGACGAACGCCGGCCGGCCGACGCTGCGGTCGATCAGCATCGACAGGTAGAGTTCGCGCGCGATGTCGGCGCCGTCTTCGATGTAGAGACGGTTGACCTGTTTGCCGGCAGGCCCCGTCTGCTTGGTGACGAGCGTATTGCCGAGCATCTCACGCGCATTCTTGATCGCTTCGTCCGCCGAGAACGACACGCGCACGCCGCCTTTGGCGTCGGGCCCCAGTTCCTTGAATTTGCCCTTGCCGCGGCCGCCAGCGTGGATCTGGCTCTTGACCACCCACACGGGGCCCGGGAGCGCTTTCACCGCCGCTTCGATCTCAGCCGCTGACGTTACGGGAACGCCGGCCGCGACCGGTGCGCCGAAGCCCTTGAGAACCTGCTTGGCTTGATACTCGTGGATGTTCATCGCTCAATCCGCTCGTTCCACGTTGCTGACGATAGTGGGCCTCGGAGCGGGGCCCGTCGCAATTCTGTTCGACTCGACGGCCGACTGGCGCACCCGAACCGGGTGAGACCGCCGGTGACATGGCGATCGTTACCAGCCACCGTGACCCTGCGGCACCCGACCCTGCGGCACCCCGGCGCCACCGCAGACTTCTTGGCATGCCACATGCCAGCGCCAATTCCGCCGCATGTCAAACCAAACCCGACAGACCCGCTGCTACCGTTGTCGCAAGGCCCATCAGGAGAGAGAGCGGCGCACCTGCTGGTGCGCCGCAACCCGCGCTTGCCTCAGGCGCCAAGACCGGGCGCGATCTTCATGCAGGCCTCGACCAGCCCCTTCACCGAGTTTGCCGACTTCAAGAACATCTCGCGCTCGGCGCCGTTGAGGTCGATCTCGACGATGCGTTCGGCGCCGCCCGCACCGATGACCACCGGCACGCCGACGTAGAGGCCGCGGATGCCGTATTCCCCGTCGAGGTAG
>JBKBNR010000080.1:0-9809 GCA_046295315.1 Hyphomicrobiaceae bacterium | reverse complement strand
GCGTCGCCGATGCGCAGTAGCCCCTTGTTCGGAATGCCGACCACGTCGCCGGCGTAGGCTTCCTCGGCGAGCGAGCGATCCTGAGCGAAGAAGAACTGCGGCGATTGCAGCGCGAACACGCGGCCCGAGCGCACGATCTTCGCCTTCATGCCGCGCGACAGCTTGCCCGAGCAGACGCGCATGAACGCGATCCGGTCCCGATGGTTCTTGTCCATGTTCGCCTGGATCTTGAACACCACCCCGGTCATGCGCGGCTCTACCGCTTCGATCAAGCGGTGCGCGGCTTTCTGGCTGCGCGGCGGCGGCGCATATGCGATCAGGGCTTCGAGCAGGCTCTTGACGCCGAAGTTCTTCAGCGCCGAGCCGAAGAACACCGGCGTCAGCGTCCCCTGGCGGAAGGCTTCGACGTCGAACGAGCGCGCCGTCTCGCCGACGAGCTCAACCTCCTCGCGCCACGTCGCGAGCTGGTCCGGCTCCAGCAGGTCGTCGAACACGGGATCGTCGCCGCTTTCGACCGGCGTGCCGTCGCCTTCCTGATCGAGGCGGCGCAGGCGACCCGCCGCCATGTCGTAGACGCCCTTGAAGTCGCGGCCCGAGCCGATCGGCCAGACCAGCGGCGCGGTGTCGAGGGCGAGCATCTTCTCGATCTCGTCGAGTGCTTCGAGGGGGCTGCGCGCCTCGCGGTCCATCTTGTTGACGAAGGTGATGATCGGGATGTCGCGCAGCCGGCAGATCTCGAACAGCTTCAGCGTCCGCGCTTCGATGCCGCGCGCCGCGTCGATCACCATGATCGCGGAATCGACCGCGGTCAGCGTGCGGTAGGTGTGGTCGGAGAAATCCTCATGGCCCGGCGTGTCGAGCAGGTTGAAGACGTGGCCGCCGTACTCGAAGGTCATCACCGATGTGGCGACGGAAATCCCGCGCGCCTTCTCGATGGCCATCCAATCGGAGCGCGTCGACTGCTTGTCTTTCTTGGCCTTCACCTGCCCCGCAAGTTGGATAGCGCCGCCGAACAGCAGCAGCTTTTCCGTCAGCGTCGTCTTGCCGGCGTCGGGGTGCGAGATGATCGCGAACGTGCGCCGCCGATTGATCTCGGCGGCAAGGCGCGGATCGGCGGGGCCCTTCTGGGCGAGCGTCGTGTCGGCGAGCGTTTCGTCGCCCGGGGCGTTGTTGCTGTCGGTCACGGTCGGCCTTTGCACGCGGCTCGGGTCGGCGAGGGGCGCCGCCCCTCGACCCCGCCAAAGGGCCTCGGGCCCATTGGGAACCCTCGACCGTGACGGGCTTTGGAGGCGCTTCATACCACCGTTCGGGCGAGAGGGAAGGGCGGGCCTTGCGGGCGCCGTACGCCGAGTGAGGTCGGTAAAGTAAAAAGGGCGGCCCCGATGGCGCCGCCCCTCTGTTTGGGGTCCAGGGGGCGAGCCCCCTGGCCTTCACTTCGACTGATGGCCTTCACTTCGACTGAGCCGGGGCTCAGGCACGGGGCATTACATCATGCCCATGTCGCCCATGCCGCCCATGCCGCCGCCCATGCCGCCATGGCTGTGGCCGGCGTCGCGCTTCGGCGCGTCAGCGACGGCCGCTTCGGTGGTGATGAGCAGCGAGGCGATGGAGGCAGCGTCCTGCAGCGCGGTGCGCACCACCTTCGCCGGGTCGATGATGCCGGCTTCGAGCATGTCGACGTAGACGTCGTTCTGCGCGTCGTAGCCGAAGTTGGCGCCCTTGGCCTCCGACACCTTGCCGACGACGATCGAGCCTTCCACGCCGGCGTTCTCGGCGATCTGGCGGATCGGAGCCTGCAGCGCGCGCTTGACGATGGCGATGCCGGCGTCCTGATCGGCGTTGTCACCCTTGACGTTGATGGCGAGCGACGCCTTGAGCAGCATCACGCCGCCGCCCGGCACCACGCCCTCTTCCACCGCGGCGCGGGTTGCGTTCAGCGCGTCGTCGACGCGGTCCTTGCGCTCCTTCACCTCGACCTCGGTGGCGCCGCCGACCTTGATCACCGCAACGCCGCCGGCGAGCTTCGCCAGACGCTCCTGCAGCTTCTCCTTGTCGTACTCCGACGTCGTCTCTTCGATCTGGGCCTTGATCTGGCCGACGCGGGCCTCGATCTCTTTCTTCTTGCCCGAGCCGTCGACGATGGTGGTGTCTTCCTTGGTGATGCTGACGCGCTTGGCGCGGCCCAGCATGCCGATATCGACGTTCTCGAGCTTGATGCCGAGGTCTTCCGAGATGGTCTGGCCGCCGGTCAGCACGGCGATGTCTTCGAGCATGGCCTTGCGGCGATCACCGAAGCCCGGCGCCTTGACCGCCGCGACCTTGAGGCCACCGCGCAGCTTGTTGACGACGAGCGTCGCGAGCGCCTCGCCCTCGATGTCCTCGGCGATGATGAGCAGCGGCTTACCGGTCTGCACGACGGCTTCCAGCACCGGCAGCAGCGGCTGCAGGCCCGACAGCTTCTTCTCGTGAATGAGGATATAGGGGTCGTCGAGCTCGGCGACCATCTTGTCGGCGTTGGTGATGAAGTACGGCGACAGGTAGCCGCGGTCGAACTGCATGCCCTCGACAACGTCGAGTTCGGTCTCCAGGCTCTTCGCCTCTTCGACGGTGATGACGCCCTCGTTGCCGACCTTCTGCATCGCCTTGGCGATCATCTCGCCGATCTCGCGTTCGCCGTTGGCGGAGATGGTGCCGACCTGCGCGATCTCGGCGCTGTCCTTGACCTTCTTGGCCTTCTTCTGAATCGCCTCGACGACCTGGCTGACCGCCTTGTCGATGCCGCGCTTCAGATCCATCGGGTTCATGCCGGCGGCAACCGACTTCAGGCCCTCGCGAACGATGGCTTGGGCGAGAACCGTGGCGGTGGTCGTGCCGTCACCGGCGACGTCGTTGGTCTTCGAGGCGACCTCGCGCACCATCTGCGCGCCCATGTTCTCGAACTTGTCCTCGAGCTCGATTTCTTTGGCGACGGTGACGCCGTCCTTGGTCGTGCGCGGGGCGCCGAACGACTTGTCGATGATGACGTTGCGGCCCTTGGGCCCGAGCGTCACCTTCACCGCGTTGGCGAGAATGTCGACGCCGCGCAGCATCTTCTCGCGGGCATCGGGGCCGAACTGGACGATTTTGGCAGCCATGTGGCTATCTCCTGGCATGCGATCCTGGGGGAATGTGGAATGTGGCGAGCGAGACGAGGGCTTACTTCTCGATAATGCCCATGATGTCGCTTTCCTTCATGATCAGGAGATCCTGACCGTCGATCTTGACCTCGGTGCCCGACCACTTGCCGAACAGCACCTTGTCACCCTTCTTGACGTCGAGGGCGACGACCTTGCCGGACTCGTCGCGGGCGCCCGGGCCGACAGCGATGACTTCGCCCTGCTGCGGCTTCTCGCCGGCCGTATCGGGGATGATGATGCCGCCAGCGGTCTTGGTTTCGGCGTCGGCGCGCTTGACGACGATGCGGTCGTGAAGTGGGCGGAACTTCATGAGAACACTGCTCCGTTCGGGGGCGCGGGCCATCGGCCCGGGCCGCAGGTGAATTGGGATTCGGGCGCATTTAGCACTGCGGACGGGCGAGTGCCAACGCCGCCGATCACATAAGGCGAGCGCCTGGCAGTGTCAAGCGTCGACTGCCAACCTCACCGCCGCGTCGCTATTAACTTATTGTTTTTGCGAATATTGTTGGCACTGATGGCGGCCGCAGCCCGGATGGCGCCGCCCGCCGGCCGGCGGCATTCCCCCACGCCGGCAGGCGCAGCGAAGCGACGTTGCAAATCCGACATCGGAATAATTTGCGGCGGCGACGAGAAAGTTGCAACCGAAAGCGCCGCTGGCGTGTTCTCAGCAGACTCGAAAACGGGCCCTGGAAGGCGAGTGGCAACGGTCTCGGTCCGCGGCCCGGTGCGGCCAGACCGGCACCGCCATTTCTGCAGCCGTCCGTTTCTCGAACACGATAGCCCGAGCGCGGGTGCGGGACGTGGCAATCCCGCGGCGTTGCCCCCCGTCTGCGTGTAGAAGGTTGAACATGATTCGTCTCGTTTACGTCAGCACATCGTCGTTCACGTTCAAGGATTGCGATCTCGACGATATCATCAGTGTGGCGACCGCCCGTAACGCGGCACACGACGTGACCGGCCTGCTCGTCTACAACGGGCTCAATTTCATGCAGGCGCTGGAGGGACCGACCGAACAGGTCCTCTCCGTCATGCAGTCGATCGTCAACGACCCGCGGCATTCGGGCATCGTGGTGATCTCACGCGAGGCGATATCGGAACGGGCCTTCCCCGCTTGGGCGATGCGTCTGGCACGGACGTTGCGGGCCGGTCCCGGCACGGGTGCGCTGCTGGCCGGCAACGACTTCGACAGCACCTTGGCGCGGACCATGCCGCCGAACCTCGCGATGATGTTCGAGAATTTCGCCAGCCTCTGAGGCGTCCCGAGCCGGCAAGGCGTCGCGCCGGATGCCCGCCGGCTTCCGGCCGTCAAATGTTCACTGAGGCAATTGTTTCGCCGCATGGAATTGATCTGGATCAGTCCGATCGAAGGCGTTCCACTGTCATAAATCCATCATGCAGAGAAACAGGCCCGCCCTCGCTGCCACTCTGCCGGTTGGATTGGCGTCAGATCGGGAACGACGACATGACCACGGATAAGAAGTCTGCTTCCGTTTCGGCAACGGCACGTCGTTCACCCGCCTCCAGCACGTCCGCCGCCGCGCCTGTCGGCGCGAGCGTCGGCAATGGCGCCGTGAGCATTGCGGAACCCGATACGCGGGAAACAGTGCCGGAACGCGTCGTCGAGCCGACGCTGCCCAACCCGGCGATTGCCACGGTGTCCAAAGCGGCCAGAACCCGCATCGCCGAGATGCGTAACAACCCGGATGAGATCCGCCACGCCTTCGAGAGCGGCGAATACCCGTATCAGACGCGCATGCGCGCGCAAGAGTACGAGGATCACATCATCCAGTTGCAGATCGAGTTGCTGAAAGTCCAGGCTTGGGTGAAGGAGGCCGGCGAACGCATCGTGATGATCTTCGAAGGCCGTGACGCCGCCGGCAAGGGCGGCACCATCAAGCGCTTCACCGAGCACCTCAATCCGCGCGGCGCGCGTGTGGTGGCCTTGGAAAAGCCGACCGACAAGGAGCGCACGCAGTGGTATTTCCAGCGCTACATCCAGCATCTTCCGTCAGGCGGTGAGATCGTCTTCTTTGATCGGTCCTGGTACAACCGAGCGGGCGTCGAGCGGGTCATGAACTTCTGCTCCGCCAACGACTATCTGGAGTTCATGCGCGAGTGTCCCGAGATCGAGCGTATGCTGGTCCGCTCGGGAATCCGCCTCTACAAGTACTGGTTCTCGGTGACGCGCGAGGAGCAGGCCACCCGCTTCGCCTCGCGCGCCAGCGATCCGCTGAAGCAATGGAAGTTGTCGCCGATCGACAAGGCCTCGCTCGACAAGTGGGATGCCTACACCGAGGCAAAGGAGGCGATGTTCTTCTATACCGACACGGCCGACGCACCGTGGACGATCGTCAAGTCGAACGACAAGAAGCGCGCCCGACTCAACTGCATGCAGCACTTCCTGTCGACGCTCGAGTATCCCAACAAGGACCGCCATGTCGTGCGCGGTCCTGATCCGCTGATCGTCGGGTCGTCGGCGCACGTCATCGGCCGCGACGAACATATACTCGGCAAGACGCTGCATCCGGAGAAGCGGCGCGGCAACGGCGTGACGTAATCGCGCAGCGGCGCGCGTAATCCGCGATCAGCCAAGCTGTGGAATGCCGTGCTTGGCGAGCGATCGGGCAACGCGTTCGTGGTCGGCGATGTCGATGACGTTGAGGTGGCCGAGCCCCAGCGGTACCTCGGCGGCAGCAAACCCCGGCACGCTGAGGGTGACGAGCTTGCCGGCAGCGAACGCGAGCTTCGCCTCGTCGCGGACGAACGGCGATGCGGCCGACGCCTTCGACCAAACGACGATCACCGCCTTCACACCAGCGATCATCTCGCGGATCGCCTTTTCGAAGTCGTCGCCGGCGTCGAAATCCTGATCCCATCTCACCGCCATGCCGCATTGGCGAAGATGCGCCACGAGTTCACCGACGGCGGTGATGTCTTCGCGCGAGTACGAGATGAACACGTCGGCATGCCTGCCGAGCGCCGCAGCAGGCAGCAATGGCTGCGCAGCGACGCGAGGCAGCGCATCGGCTCTGCCGCCTCTACGCTTGCCCGCGCGGGCCGCTTCGCGAAGCAGCGCGCGCCGGTCGCCGGTTGCCGACTTCGCTATCGTGACTATGGGGTGCGCGCTGGGCTTTTTGTAGGTCATGTGATCGGTCCGTTGTTCGGGCGGTCGAGGCGCGTCATGCGATGGGCTTCTCGCCGTATTTGCGAAACAAGAGATTGAGAGCCTCGAGACCCAGATCCTGCACCGTCCGCTGCTGCTCCTTGGCGATCTTGTCGAGCACCTCCTTGGCCAGTGGATTCATGTAGATCGAGATGCCCTTGAGCGATTTGCGACCCTTGCCGGTCGGAAACGGCGCCGGTTCGGGCGTCGGCTCGGGCTTCGATCGCTCGATCCCGGACCGTGCTTTCAGCGCCGCCTTGCGCCGCGCAGCGTCGGTCGGCGGTGCCTCCTTGCGCGCCTTGGAAGCACCGCGGCTCATGCCGACCTCCGCGTGTTGCTCGCCGCTTTGGCAGCGTCGATTTCACTGATGGTCTTGTAGATTTCCAGCAGCGCCCTCGCCGGTTTGCCCTTCGGCTGCGCCTCGACGATCCCCTTACCGCTTTCCAGCGACTTCGCCAGCGCGGCGTTCTCGTCCAGTGTATGGGCGAGCACCGTGACGCCGTAGTTCGTCGAGGCGATACGGTTGACCTCGGCGCGTGCTGCCTCGTCCTTCAGCGGCGCATTGACGATCACCAGCGTCTTTGAAAGAGCGCCGATGCGTTTGAGGTAGTCCAGCGTTTCTGCGAGTGCGAGGCGGTCGAAGTAAGCGGTGCGCGTCGGCAGCAGCACGACGTCGGCTGCGGCGGCAGCGTAGATCATCGACTTGTCGATGGCGGGTGGTGTGTCGATGAGCACCAGGTCGGTGCCGGTTTCGCGCGCGGCTGCCAGCATGCCGTCGAGGCTCAGCGTATCGCCGTGGACGACGGCGGGCTCGTCCTTGCGCAGTTTGTCCTCGCGCAGTTCCGCCCATTGCTCGGCGGAGCGCTGCGGGTCGAGGTCGATGACCGAAACGGCGAGCCCCTTGGCCGAGGCTGCGGTGGCGAGATGGACGAGCAGCGTGGTCTTGCCGCTGCCACCCTTCTGACTGACGACGCTCCAGATACGCATGTACTCACTCGTTCATATGCTGACGCGACGTGCGGCGCGGCGATGGACCTTAGCGCGACCTTTGCAAAGTGCTAGATGCTAGCAACTAGCTTCTAGAACTTGCGTCTCGATTGATACGGCCTCGGCCGGCGCATTGCAAGCGCATACAACCCGCCAGCGGCGCGAGACCCTTGCGAAGGCCACGTGTCGCGTCGATCAAATCGAAGCAATGTGGAATGGTGGACGGCGTCGAGAAGGCGCGTCAGCCCGCAACTCGATCGTCGTCGGCGAAAGCCTTTGTGGAGTTCGAACGTGTCAGCACAAGCCCGAGGCCATGAGCCTTCCCTGTACGATGCCATCGGTGGTGAGGCCGGCGTCCGGCGTCTGACACGGCGCATGTACGAGCTTATGGATACGCTGCCGGAAGCCGCCGCATGCAGGGCCATCCATCCGCCCAGTCTTTCGGGCAGCGAGCAGAAGCTCTTCGAATTCCTCAGCGGTTGGCTTGGCGGGCCGCCGTTGTTCGTCGAAAAGCACGGGCCACCGATGCTGCGCCGCCGCCACTTCGTCGCCGCCATCGGGCCTGCCGAACGCGACGGTTGGATCGCCTGCTTCGAGGGGGCGATGGCCGAAACCGTGGACTCGCTAGCGCTGCGTGCCGCGCTTCGCGAGCCAGTGCTGCGCATGGCGTTCCATATGCAGAATCGCGAATGAGCGACTTCGACGCAAATGCTACCGATTGGACATTTCAGAAAAACACTCCGCCACAATCCTCTAAATGATGAACGAGTATCGCGCACCGTCTCGATTTTGAATTTACGATCGGTTCAACGGTTGCGCCTGAAATACTTCGGGTCGAGCAGCACCGCCTTTACCGCCGCGACTCCGTGAGGCGCGGACACCGTCGTCGGGTGGCGATGTGCTGCGCAGGGGAGATGGGCATGAACTCCGACCCGCTATGGATTGCGCGCATCGGCGGGCGGGAAGCGCCGCTGGAGATCGACGCTCATCCGGTCTATGATCGGCTTCTCGGGCTGATGCCGCCGCACATTCGTGCGTCGTTCTCGCCGGTCCAACTCGCGGCACTGTCGCATGCAACGAAGCCGCGGCCCGAGAAACGCCTGGTTGATTTTCGCGTCAGTCTGCCGTTTTTCGGCCGTCGCTATTACCTCACGATTCTGCTCGGCAAAGAGCGCCGTTCCCGCCAGCGGTTGCACGCCGAGCGCCAATTGAGCACCAGGAAGGCGACCATCACCTATTTCGTCGCCGCGCTTCTGATCGCCGCAACGGTACTGCTGTGTGCTATGGCATTTGCCTATGTCTTGAAATCCATCGTCGGTCTCGATCTGGTCAAGGCGCCGTCGATTTGGTGACGTGCACCGCGGGGTGATTTGCAGGATCTGCGGTTTCCAGCGGCGCCCGCGCCCGACCAGCGCAGCCGCCGCACCCCGCGCGTCCGATCCGGCCTGCGCGGCGGCTATTGTCATCGCGCACACGCTGCAATAGAGCATCGACGACGCGACTGTGACGGGCGGGCGGCGGCGAACCGTCGCCAAAGTGTCGTCGAGCCGTGACAGTCTCACGCGCGCGGCGCGCAGCCGACCCCACCTTCCGCATTAGAGACCGAAGGAGAATTCGAGTTGGACAACGTCCTCATCATCGGCGCAGGCGCCGCCGGCTCCGTGACCGCGCAGAAGTGCGCCATGAACCGCGACGTGTTCAAAAAGATCACCCTGGCCTCGCGCCGCATCGAAAGCTGCGAGAAGGTGGCCAAACGATGCGTGACGCCGATCGACATCGCGCAGGTCGATGCCGACAACGTCGCCGAGACGATCGCTCTCATCGAGCGCGTCAAGCCCGACCTCGTCATCAACATGGCGCTGCCCTACCAGGACCTGCCGATCATGGATGCGTGCCTCGCCACCGGCGTGCACTACATGGATACAGCGAACTATGAGCCCCGCGACGTGGCCAAATTCGAATACTCCTGGCAGTGGGCGTATCAGGAGCGTTATGCGGCGAAGGGCATCATGGCCATTCTCGGCTGCGGCTTCGATCCCGGCCAATCGAACATCTATTGCGCCTACGCGCAGGAGTTCCTGTTCGACGAGATCAACACCATCGACATCATCGATTGCAACGATGGCAGCCACGGCAAGGCCTTCGCCACCAACTTCAATCCGGAGATCAATCTCCGCGAGGTCACGCAGCGCGGCAAATACTGGAAAAACGGCGAATGGATCGACATCGACCCGCTGTCGATATCGGCCATGATCGATTACCCGGAAGTCGGGCCGCGCAAGAGCTACCTCATCTATCACGAGGAGGAGGAGAGCCTCGTCCGCCACATCAAAGGCCTCCAGCAGATCCGCTTCTGGATGACCTTCTCCGACAACTACATCAAGCACCTCGAGGTGCTCCAGAACGTCGGCATGACGCGCATCGACCCCGTGATGTACAAGGGCACGCCCGTCATTCCCATGGAGTTCCTGAAGGAACTGCTG
>JBKBNR010000079.1:0-9862 GCA_046295315.1 Hyphomicrobiaceae bacterium | reverse complement strand
CGGCAGCCGCCGTGGCGGCCGGTTCGACGGCGGTCAACACCGCCGCCGGCGTCGTCGGCGCGGCGGCAGCGGCTCCGCGTGCGGCCGTCGCCCCGGCAGCCGCGACCGCATCGCCAGCGGCCAAGTCTTTGGCGGCGACCGCCGCAACTTCGGCCGCAGCCGCCCATGACGACGAGCCGGGTGGCGGCTCGGTGATCGGCGGCAGCATCCTCGGCTTGCTGCTCACGGCGGCGATTTTCGCCGGCATCGTATTCGGCATCGGCCAGTGCCAGCGCGCCAATGCTCCAGTGGTCGCGCCCAAGGTGGCCGAGGCGCCCAAGCCCGCCGCACCGGCACCGGCTGCAACTCCGGCTCCAACCCCCACTCCAGCTCCTGTCGCCGCACCGGCCCCAGCCGTGGCACCGGCTCCGGCTCCCGCGCCAGCCAAGGCCAAGTCGCTGCTCGATGGTGCGACGGCTGACACCGCCGGCCTCATCACGATCGCGCTGCCGACCGGCAAGACCGTTTCGTTCGCTTCCGACGGCGTCGAAGCCAAGATCATTTCGTTCCTCGAGGATGCCTCGCGACCCATCGACAAGGGCCTGTGGTTCGACTTCGACCGCCTGACATTCAAGACTGGCTCGGCGGAACTGACGGCCGAATCGCAGGCGCAGGTCGATGCGCTGGCGGCGATCATGCAGGCCTTCCCGACCTCGGAAGTGAAGATCGGCGGCTACACCGACAACGTCGGCAACCCCGACAACAACCTCAAGCTCTCCGACGATCGCGCCAAGGCTGTCATGGCGGCGCTGATCGCTCAGGGCATCGCCGCTGATCGCGTCGCGGCGGAAGGCTACGGCGAGCAGCACCCCGTTGCCGACAATGCGACGCCCGAGGGCCGTGCCAAGAACCGTCGTACCGCGCTCAGCGTGCGCAAGCGCTGACGACGCGACGATCGCTCGGACGCAATCGCCCGGACGAAATCGAGCGGGCGGCTTCGATGGAGCCGCCCGCTCTCTTTTGCGCGACGGCAGCGATCCGGCTCAACAACCCGTGCGCCGCGTGCTATGGGCACCCTCCGAAACAGGTGCGGCACAACGGACTTGGCACGCGCTCGGCTCCAGATGTTTCGGCACGGCGAGACGCAGCACGTGTTTTGATGAGAACCACCTAAGGCGGCGACCTGTCCCAACCACGCGCGCCGCGAGACCTCCGCGACATGTACCCGACGCCTCGCCAGTTATCGCTTCTCACGACGTCGGGCTTCGCCGACTACGCGCTGCTCGACAGCGGCGCGGGCCGCAAGCTCGAGCGATTCGGTGACGTGATCGTCGACCGCCCCGAGGCGCAGGCGCTCTGGCAACCGGCCCTGTCGAAGGCCGCGTGGTCGAGGGCGCACGCCGCGTTCTCAGCGTCCGCCGAGGACGACGAGAAAGGCCGTTGGCGAGTCGACCGGCAGGTACCGGAAAGCTGGCCGGTTCACGTGTTGGGCGCCACCATGCTGTGCCGCATGCAGGGTCTGTGGCACCTCGGCCTTTTCCCGGAGCAACTGCCGCACTGGCAGTGGATGCTCGACCGGTTGAAGCACGTCGAGGGCGAGCGGCCGCGTGTGCTCAACCTCTTCGCCTATACGGGTGCAGCGTCCCTCATCGCAGCGGCGGCGGGCGCGGAGGTCACGCATGTCGATGCGTCGAAGAAATCGGTCGCCTGGGGACGCGAGAACCAGGCGGCGTCCGGCCTCTCCGACAAGCCCGTGCGCTGGATCGTCGACGACGCGGTGAAGTTCGTCGCGCGTGAGGTGCGGCGCGGGCGGACCTATCACGTCATCCTCGTCGATCCGCCGAAGTTCGGCCGCGGGCCCGATGGCGAAATGTGGGAGCTGCATGCCGGGCTGCCGAAACTTCTTGCCGATTGCGCCGCGCTGCTGGATGCAAACCGCGCAGGCATGATCCTCACGGTCTACGCGATCCGCGCCTCGGCCCTCGCGTTCCACCAGTTGATGCACGAGACGTTGAAAACGCGCGGCGGTTCGTTCGATACCGGCGAGTTGGCGATTCTGCCCGAACGCGGCGGGTACGCGGTGCCCACATCGCTGTTCACGAGATGGGAGCAGGGCCTCGCATGAGCCGCGACCAGGGCAGGATTTCGCGTCGAGGCGAAGGCGACGGCAAGCCACGCGAGATGCTGGTGGTGACGAGCCTGCAGAACGAGCGCGTCAAGGCGATCCGCGCCCTCGACATGAGGAAGGAACGCAAGGCGACGGGGCTCTTCGTCGCGGAGGGCGCGTCCATCCTGATGACGGCGCGGGACCAAGACTGGCGGCCGGTGACGCTGCTCGGGGAAAGCCACGCGCTCGCTTCGGGCGTCGCCAGGGGGCTTTCCGAATGGGCCGCGAGTGTCGGTGCCGACGTCGTCGCGGTGACGCAAGCGGTGCTCGCCAAGCTCGCCGCCAAGGATAATCCGCAATCGCTTCTCGCCGTATTCGAGCAGCGCTGGGCGAAGGCGCCGGAGCCCTCGAAAGTGGCCGCGGGCGACGTCTGGCTGGCGCTCGAAGAGGTGCGTGACCCCGGCAACCTCGGCACCATAGTGCGCACTGTCGATGCGGTGGGGGCGAAAGGCATCATCCTCATCGGTCAGTCGTGCGATCCGTGGAGCCGTGAATGTGTTCGTGCCACCATGGGGTCCATCTTCGCCGTACCCCTGTTGCGCATGGACCGCGCGCAGTTCCAGCAGTTCGCGACCCGCTGGCCGGGGGACGTCGTGGCGACGCATCTCTCGGGCCAGGAAGATTTCCGCGCCGTGCGCTACCGCGAGCCGGTGATGATACTCATGGGCAGCGAGGGGCCGGGCCTCAGCGACGAGCTTGCAAAAACTGCAACGCGCCGCGTCAAGATACCGATGGCTGGCCGCCTCGACAGCCTCAACCTCGCCGTGGCGACGGCCTTGATGCTGTATCAGGTGCGCGGGCCGCATCTGCAACTCTGAAGGCGGATCGCAGCCGATGCGCATCGAATATCATCGCACCCTCATTGCCGATGTCGCGCGCAACCGCGCCTTCCGCGACGCACTCGCCAAAGTCATCGTCAACGGCAAGACGAAGGTCGCGGACATCGGCGCCGGTACGGGGCTCATCGGCCTCATCGCGGCGCGGCTCGGCGCGCGCGAGGTTTATCTCTACGAAACCGCCGAAGTGGCCGGCGTCGCGGCGGAGGTTTTGAAACGCAATCGGGCGCGCAATTGCCATCTGCTCGGCTGCCATTCGACAGAAGCCGTCGATCCGCCGCGCGTCGATGTCGTGGTGTCGGAAACGCTCGGCAACTACGCTTTCGAGGAAGATATCGCCGCGACGATGAACGACGCGCGCAAGCGGCATCTGAAGCCGGGCGGCAAGATCATTCCATCGCGTATCCAGCAGTTCGTCGCGCCCGTCGTCACGCCGCGCTTCGACGAGGACTTACGCGCCTGGGAGGCGACCGGCGGCGATCTCGGCCTCGCCATCGATCTCACGGTTGCCCGCGACATGAGCTTCAACAACGTCTATGTGCGGCGCATCGAGGGCGTGGACCTTCTCGACGGCGGCGCTGCCGCCACCCGCTGGGATGATGCCGACCTGACCCGGGAGTGCAGCGGCACACGCAAGGGCGAGGCGCGCTGGACATTGCGCGAGGCCTCGACAATCTATGGTTTCGCAGTCTGGTGGGAGGCGGTGCTCGCCGATGGCATTACGCTTTCGACGTCGCCCGACGCCACCCCGACGCACTGGGAGCAGTTGTACTTCCCGATCGCCGCGCCGATCACGGCGAAGCCGGGCGAGGCGGTGTCGGTGGCGCTGAAATCGCGGTCGTCGCCGGAGGCTGGAACGCATCTCGCGTGGAAGGCGAGCCACGTCGATGCACAGGGCCGCGCCCTCGCACGGCATGCTCACGATCTCGACAAGGGTTATCTGCCGTGACCGTTTGGCACTTACGCCAGTGGCCATCGGCGCCTATGTTGCAGCCCGGTGGCTGCGGGTCGATAACGCGCTGACACCGAAAACCGGGGGAGAATCACATGATTCCGCTGATCGTGGGCGTTGCCGTCTTTCTTGGCACTCATCTCATTCCGACCAATCCGGCCTTGCGCCGCAGCTTCATCGAGAGGCTCGGCGAGAACACGTACAGAATCGCATTCTCTGTCGCCTCGCTGGTCGGCCTCGTCATCATCGTGTACGGCTATCACAAGCTGCAGGTGATGCCGGGCAAGAACCCGGAGCTGTGGACGCCGCCGGTTTTCATGCGTCACATCGCGCTGCTGTTGATGCTGCCGGCCATGATCCTGCTGGTCGCGGCCTACGTGCCGTCACGCATCCGCACGGCAGTGCGGCACCCGATGCTGGCAGCGATCAAAGTATGGGCGTTCTCGCATCTGCTTGCCAATGGCGATGCGGCGTCGGTCCTGCTGTTCGGCTCGTTCCTCGCCTATGCCGTCTATGATCGCATCTCGGCGAAGAAACGCGGCGGCGGATTGGGCCCGCTCGGCGCCAAGACGGGCGGACTTTCCGGGGACCTGATCGCTGTCGTCGTCGGCACGGGCCTTTATGTGGCACTTATCGGCGGCTTGCACGCGACACTGTTCGGCGTGGCGCCGGTTCCCGGCTTCGCGCTGCTGTGAGCGAGCCGGTTGCTGGCGAAGGAGCCGGCAGGGGCCGGTTGCTCGCCATCGCGCGGCGCGCTGGCCGTCGTGCGCCGATGGAGGTGATTGGGCGCGGGCGCATTTCGGCGGAGGCCGGTCTCAACGGCGATCACAAGGGCGCCAAGTTCCGCAATCGTGCGGTGACGATCCTCGCCATCGAGGACTGGCAGCGGGCGCTCTCCGAACTCACCGATCTCGCCGGGCCGGTGCCGCTGCCGTGGGTCGTGCGCCGCGCCAATCTTCTGGTCGAGGGCGTGCGGTTGCCGCGCGCGCGCGGCGCCATTCTCAGTGTCGGGTCGGTGCGGCTGGAGGTGACGTACCCCACGCAACCCTGTGCGCGGATGGACGAGGCTCATCCCGGATTGTTGAAGGCGCTGCATCCCGAATGGCGCGGCGGCGTGACGTGCCGCGTGCTGGACGGCGGCGATATAGCGGTTGGTGATCCCGTGGCGATTCTGCACGCGCCGGCCGAGCGGTCGCCACGTTTGCCATAACGCCCACGGATGCCATAACACCCACAGAGCCGTGCCGCGGGGAGCCCCGCGTTACGCCGCGTCTTCGGTGGTCGGCGGACGCAACCTATCAGCGCGGCTGCACGATGATATCGGTGTGCTCGCCGGTCTCGTGGCTCATGCCTTCGTCCGAGATGATCAGCGTCGAGCCTGGCTTCAGCACTTCGGCGAGGCGGGTCCGTGCTTCCTCACCGAGGTCGATCCGGTCGAGCGCGCTTGCCGCAGTCGTCGGCAACGCCTGACTCTGCGGCAGTTGTTCAGCCGCGGCGGTGCGGCCGCGACGGCCCCGCCCGGCGATGACGTAGGAACCCGGATCGGCAACCGTGAGGAGGCGCCAGTCGAATGCGGTCTTGCTGTCGTCGCGATAGCGCAGTGCGCTCAGCACATGCGTGCCAACGGGGCTGGTCGGAGCCACGAACGTGGCCGGGCCGCGATAGACCTCGGCATGACCCTGGCGGATATAGATTTGCGACGTGCGGCGGCTGATGAGCACGGTTGCCGGCTTGTCGAACTGGGCGAGTGCGGCGACAGCGCGCTTGTGATCGGCGCGAGCGGCGGCCAGCGCCTGGTCCGCCTCTCTGAGCGCGATGCGCAAAGCCGGCAGCGACGCTTCGATAGCGCTCACGGCCCCTGCTTTCTCCGAGACGACGGCCGACCGCTCGGCTAACTCGGCCTCGAGAACGCTTTCGCGCGCCTCGAGATCGCCGAGTTCCGCCTCGAGGCGGGTTTCCTCCACCTCGGCCTTTTCGATCGTGGCCGTCTCGCGCGCCTCCTCTGCGGTTCGCGCTGCGGCGCGTTTCAGCAGAACCTCGGTGGTGCGGTTGCTGGCCGCATCGGCGAGGTGCTCCGAAAGGCGCGCCTGCCGGCGCTTTGCGATGCGTTGCATTGCCTCGCTCTGGCGCCGCATGAAGCCGGCAAGGGCGCGGGCGCCGTCTTCGCGGTTCTTGCGCGCCGCGGCTCGACGCGCCAGGGTGGAAGAGCGTGCGGTTTCAGCCTCGCGCAGTTCGACGCGCGCGCCGGCAAGGCTCGCGTTCGTGGCGGCAAGGCGCTCGGTGGCCTCGCGTTGCGCGGCTTCGAGCCCGGCGACAACTCCGGCGCGGCGGTCGATTTCTGCCTGCCTTTCCTCACGCGCCATCGCGATCGTTCTGCCAGTCTCGGCGACCGCCCCGGGTTGCGGCGCTATGTCGGCGGTCGCCGCGACCTTGACCGCCGCTTCAGCAGCATTCGCCGGAGAGACACCCAGCATGGACGTCAGGCTCGACGACGCAGAGCGGTCCGGCGCGCCGGATGCCACGAGCGGCAAGCCCTGCGGCAGAGCCGTCCAAAGGCGCGGATGGTCGAACGACTGCGGCGCGATTTCGTCATGCGTGACGATGACGCGCGCACCGAGTGTCGTCATGTCGAAGAGCGCGCGCGAAAAAGCATGCGGCAGGCGAATGCAGCCGTGCGACGCCGGATAGCCGGGCAGCACGCCGGCGTGCAAGGCGACACCGGACCAGGTGATGCGCTGCATGTTCGGCATCGGTGCGCTGTCGTAGAGATTGGAAAAGTGCGTGCGGTTCTTCTGGATGATCGAGAAGATGCCGGTCGGTGTCGGGTTGCTTGCGGTGCCCGAAGAGATGGGCGAAGACGTCACGAGGCCATTGCGGTCGTAGACGTGCAGTCGCTGGCTTTTCAGCGATACGAGGATGGTCAGCGGACCGTCGACCTTGGTCTGCGTCTTGGCCGGCGCCGCATCCGACTTCTTCCGTGCCTGCGCGACGGCATCGTCGCCGGTCGCCACGGCGATGATCGCAGTGAGAGAGCAAACCGTGGCGGCAACGAAACGGCCGGCCGAGGGGACCGAACACCTGGGGCCGCGCGAGCGCGGCACGCAACGCAACATCATCACTAAACCTCGAGGTGCAATTCGAATCTAGTACACGTTCAGTCTTAGCCCGACACCCCTAAATCTTTGCTATCAGAGGACTAATGATGCGACAACACGTTGCCGCCGGGCAATGACGATTTGGTTCGGTCCTGTGGCCGCCGCACACGCTCGACCATGGTGCCGAAGTTGTCACCTTGCCGGTTCGTACCGTCGACCTCGGTACGAACCGGCGCCAAGCCGTGGCGATCGCGAGCCTGATCGGGCTGTCGGCGCCGGCGAGGGCGCAGCCTTAGGCTATAGAGGGGATATTGAGGAGACGAACGCCATGTCAGCACAATCTTCAGCCGGCGCCAGCGGTGAAGGCAAAGTCCGCCGACTGATGGCGCCGGACATAGCCGCGAAGAAGGGCGTCGAGCCGATCGTCTCGCTGACGTCGTACCACGCCCACACCGCGGCGATCGCCGATAAGTATTGCGATTTTCTGCTGGTCGGCGACAGTCTCGGCATGGTGATGCACGGCTACGAGACGACGGTTCCGGTGCCGCTGGAACTGATGATCATGCATGGCCGGGCCGTGGTGCGCGGGGCCAGGCGTGCGCTGGTTGTCGTCGACATGCCGTTCGGCACCTATGAGGAAAGCCCGTCGGTCGCCTTCCGCAATGCCGCGCGGGTGATGAAGGAAACCGATTGCGGCGCGGTGAAACTGGAAGGCGGGCGGCGCATGGCCGAAACCATCCGCTATCTGGTCGATCGCGGCATTCCGGTGATGGCGCACATCGGGTTGACACCACAGTCGATCAACGTCATCGGCGGATTCAAGGCGCAGGGCCGCGAGCATGCCCAGTGGGCGGCGATCGAGGAGGACGCCCGTCTGGTGGCGGAAGCCGGGGCATTCTCTGTGGTTCTCGAAGCGCTCGCCGAGCCGCTGGCCGCCCGCATCACCGGGAACATTCCGATACCCACCATCGGCATCGGCGCTTCCGCCGCCTGCGACGGCCAGATCCTGGTCATGGAGGACATGCTGGGCCTGTCACCGCGGGTGCCGAAGTTCGTCAAGGAGTTCGGTGACGTGGGCCGGGCTATCGAGCGCGCCATCGCCGGATATGCCGGGGAAGTGCGGGCGCGGACCTTTCCGAGCCTCGACCACACCTACGCCATGAAAGGCGAGGCGGCACCCGCGCTCCCTGCGACAGGTGCGCGAGTCACGAAAAAGACCAAAACTCCGAACAGTTGAAAGCTGACGGTTCGCGCTCGGCCGTTTCAGCTCGCGGGATGGCGTCTCTGCCGCGACTTTGGGGGGCGCTCTTTCGCTTGCTTCGCCGGTTCGGTCCGCTATCAATGCGGTGCAAACGGATATGCCTCGAGAGCAGGCATCGTCGGACCCGAAGGAAGGGCCGACGGGCTTTGGCCAACTGTTCAACGACATGCGGACCGGCCGGGTATCCGCTGAGCTACGGGACACGACCGCCACATGGCCAACAATGACGACACCCTTCTGCGCGACGTCCAGGAGGAACTGCGCCGCGAGCGGATGCAAGAACTCTGGAACCGCTACGGCACCTACTTTCTGGTCGGCGCACTGGGCATTCTCGCCGCTATCGGTGCCACCCGATACTACATCGACAGCAAGGCCAGAGCCGCCGCTGCGGCAGGCGCCGACTACGAAAAGGCGCTGGCGCTGATCAGCCAGAGCAAGCCGGCCGACGCGATGGCGGCGCTCGACACCCTCGCCAAGACGGGCCCTAAGGGCTACGCGGCGCTGGCGCGACTGCAGCTCGCGGCGGCGCATGTGAAAGCTGGCGAAAAGGACAAGGCTGCCGAGGTGCTCAAGAGCCTTGCCGACGATAGATCGGCCGATTCGACGTTGAAAAGTATCGCCTCGCTGCAGCTCGCCTCGATGAAGGTTGGGGATGGCGCCTTTACCGAGGTCGAGAATCGGCTCAACGATTTGGCTGCCGATACAAGTCCGTTCCGCGCCAATGCCCGTGAACTGATCGCACTCGGGGCACTGAAGGCGGGACGCAGCGACACGGCGCGGGCCGCACTCGAGCAGATCCTCGCGGATCCGAGCGCACCGCAGGGCGCGCGCAACCGGGCGCAGGTGCTGCTGGCGGGCATCGTGGCCGGCGATCTTGCCAAACCGGCGGCGCCGGCGGTCAGCCCCGGGCCGTCATCGGCGGGTGCGGGCACGGGTGGAGCAGAGAAGAAGTAGAGCGTCGCAGAGCAGACGCAGACTTCGCGATAGTTGGCGGGGCTTGCGGACGAAACGGGGCGGAGGGCCAGGAGGCCAAATGACAGTCGAAGCTGACGGCGACCGCCATGCGCACCCCGTACTGACTGGACGGCGGCTCAATGGGTCCGCGGCGTGTCCGTGCGACTGGGGGTGGCGTCGTGGTGCCGGGCTCGCTGTCGTAGCCGGAGTGGCGTTGCTCGCCGCCGGTTGCGCCGACAGCCTGCCGAAAATCACCGAGCTCAACCCCTTCAAGGAAAAGGTGCAGCCGCTGCCCGGCAAGCGCGTGCCGATCATGGCCGCGGCGGAGAAGATTCCGGGCGAACTCGCCTCAGCCGACCGTCCGATTGCTTTGCCACAGGAGAGTGCCAACGAGGTCTGGTCTCAGCCGGGCGGCACACCGGGCAACGCACCCGGGCATCTGGCGCTGTCGGCCGCCGTGCGGCAGGTGTGGAGCGGCGACGCCGGCACCGGGTCGAGCAAGCAGGGCCGCGTCACCGCGACCCCGATCGTCTACGGCGGCAAGGTGTTCACGCTCGACGCCGCCGGCCGCGTCACGGCGTTCTCGGCGAGCGGCGGCGGTGTGTCGTGGACGGCGTC
>JBKBNR010000078.1:0-9864 GCA_046295315.1 Hyphomicrobiaceae bacterium | reverse complement strand
CGAGCATTATGGTGATGTTGCCTCGGTCCAGTTCGGTGGCCCTATCGCGTCTGCGAGTGGTTCACGGGCATGACGCGAGGTGCACCGATCGAGCACTCCGCCGGGCGGAGCGCCGAACCATCGAAAGGGGTTGCAGACCATGGACACCACGATGGACCTCACCGCGTCCTCTGTCGATGCGGCGACCTGCCCAACTCCGCGCGCTTTCGACAAGCCGTCGCCGACCCGCGATCTGCCGGCGTTCGACGCCGCCCTAGCGCGTGAAATGGCACCGCTCTACGAGCGGATCAAACACGTCGTGACGCCCATGGAGTGGCCGCACTACGCGCCGCTCATCAAGGCGATCAACCTGCTGAAGAAGGAGCGCAACGCGGTCATACTGGCGCACAACTACATGACGCCGGAAATCTTCCACTGCGTCGGCGATTTCCGTGGTGACAGTTTGCAGCTGGCCAAGGAAGCCGCGCGCGTCGGAGCCGACGTCATCGTGCAGGCCGGCGTGCACTTCATGGCCGAAACCTCGAAGTTGCTGTCGCCGCACAAAACCGTGCTGATCCCCGACCTGAAGGCAGGGTGCTCGCTGGCGGAATCGATCACCGCCGCCGACGTGCGCCTGCTGCGCGAGGCCTATCCCGGCGTGCCGATCGTCACCTACGTCAACACCAGCGCGGCGGTGAAGGCCGAGTGCGACATCACCTGCACCTCGTCCAACGCGGTGCAGGTGGTCGAGAGCCTGAACGCGCCGCGGGTGCTGCTCATCCCCGACCAGTACCTCGCCAAGTACGTGCAGACGAAGACCAAGGTCGAGATCATCTCCTGGAAGGGGGCTTGCGAGGTGCACGAGCGCTTCACCGCCGAGGAACTGAATGCCTACCGCGAGGCCGATCCGGCAACCAAGGTCATCGCCCATCCCGAGTGCCCGCCGGACGTCATCGCGACGGCCGATTTCACCGGCTCGACGGCGGCGATGATCGACTGGGTGAAGACGAAACGACCGAAAAAGGTCGTGCTCGTCACCGAATGCTCGATGGCCTCCAACGTGGCGGCCGAGACGCCGGACGTCGAGTTCGTGCGGCCGTGCAACCTCTGCCCGCACATGAAGCGGATCAGCCTCGAGAAGATCTACGACAGCCTGAAGCACATGCAGCACGAGGTGCATGTCGACCCAAACGTCGCGGAACGCGCGCGCCGCGCCGTCGAGCGCATGGTCGCCCTGACGGCTTGAGACGACCGAGCGGCGCGGGGACGAGATCGAAGTTCCCGCGCCGAAGAAGCCCCCTGCGTAATATTCGCCGCCCCGTCCGCCTGGCTGGAGCCGTCCGATGAGCTCAAAGAAAGTAAGACTGAAGGACATCGCGTTCCGTCCCGCAAAAGCGCATGCGGCGAGCGGTGACATCGTCATCGTCGGTGCCGGACTGGCGGGCCTGTTCACGGCGCTGAAGCTGGCGCCGGTGCCGGTGACGGTCGTCGCCGCAGCGCCGCTCGGCGAAGGCGCCTCGAGCGTGTGGGCGCAAGGTGGCGTGGCGGCGGCTGTCGGTGAGGGCGATACGGCTGAGAAGCACGCCGCCGATACGATTGCGGCAGGCGCTGGCATCGTCGACGAGCACATCGCCAATCTTGTTGCGGCGGAAGCCAGCGACCGCATCGCCGATCTGGTCGACTTCGGTGTGCCGTTCGATCGCGACAGCGCCGGTCGCTTCTTGCTGTCGCGCGAAGCTGCACACTCGGAGAAGCGCGTCGTGCGCGTCGCCGGTGACCGCGCCGGCGCCGCCATCATGCAGGCACTCATCAGGCGCGTGCGCCAGACACCGTCGATCCGCCTGCTCGAAGGCTTTGAAGCCGTCGACCTGACGACGCAGAATGGACGCGTCACCGGCCTGCGCGTAAAGCGCCACGCAACGCGCGGCAATGGCCTCTTTGAATTGCTGCCGGCCCGCGCCGTCGTGCTGGCGACCGGCGGCATCGGCGCTCTTTATCGCGTCACCACCAATCCGGCCTATGCGCGCGGCGAAGCTCTTGCTTTCGCGGCCCGCGCCGGCGCCACCATCGCCGATGCCGAGATGGTACAGTTCCATCCGACCGCGCTCGATGTCGGCGTCGATCCGGCACCATTGGCGTCGGAAGCGCTGCGCGGCGAAGGCGCGTTGCTGATCGACGAGAACGGCCGCCGCTTCATGCTCGACGCGCATCCGCTTGCGGAGCTGGCACCGCGCGACGTCGTCGCCCGCGCCGTGGCGCGCGAAATCGCTGAAGGCCGCCGCCCGTTTCTCGATTGCCGGGCGGCGATCGGTGCACGGTTCCCTGAAGCATTTCCGACAGTCCACGCGCACTGCGTCGCCGCCGGCATCGACCCCGTCACCGAACCCATTCCGATCGCACCAGCCGAGCATTATCACATGGGCGGCATCGCCACCGACGAGCGCGGCCGCACCAGCGTCTCCGGGCTCTGGGCCGTCGGTGAAGTGGCATCCACCGGCCTGCATGGGGCCAACAGGCTGGCGTCCAACTCGTTGCTCGAAGCCATCGTGTTCGGTGCCAGGGCCGCCGACGACATTCGCTCGGGTGTCGGCGATGGCTCGGGACTCGTTGCCGCGTCCCTGCGCAAGATCCGCGGTGAACCCGCAGTCGACCGCGAACTGCGCGCGGTGTTGTTCGGCGAACTGCGCCAGATCATGACATCGGATGTCGGCGTGGTGCGCAGTCGCCGCTCGCTCACTCGCGCGCTGCTGAAACTCGTCGATCTCGCGGACCTTGGCGGCCACGACATCGAGCTGGCCAACATGCTGCTGGCGGCGCGCTTCGTCACAGCCGCCGCGCTGATGCGCGAGGAAAGCCGCGGCGGTCATTACCGCGCCGATTTCCCGGAGCCGGACGCCGCACTGGCCAAGCGCACCTTCATGACCCTGGACTCGCTCGCGACGTTCGAGCGCTCGATCGCAGCCGGCGCCATCGCACAAGTATCGGAGACGTACCTGGCATGCGACGCCGACCAGGCGTGCGCGCCATGAAGTCGCGCCAAGCAGGCTCAGTTGGAAAGCGCCCGGCAACCACGAGCGGCAAGGCGACGGCCATGAGCGGCAGGTCGGTGCAGGCGGGGGGCCCATCGACGGCCCGTGCCGCCGCGTCCATGGCGCAAGGCAATCTGACACCATTGCCACCGACACTGGTCCGCCGAGCCGTCGCGGACGCGCTGCTCGAAGACCTCGGTCTGGTGGGCGACATCACCACAAACGCGACCATTGCCGCCGAGACGTCGTCGCGTGCGGTCATCGCGGCGCGCAGACCGGGTGTCGTTTCCGGCGTCGACCTCGCCATCGCCGCCTTTCGCGAACTCGACCCTACGGTGGCGGTGAAAGTGCGCATCGGCGACGGCGGCCTCATCGAGGCTGGCGACGTCATCGCCGAAATCAGCGGACCCGCCCGCGCCATCCTGACGGGCGAGCGCGTCGCCTTGAATTTCCTCGGCCGCATGTCCGGCATCGCCACGTTGACGCGCCGCTACGTCGAAGCGATCGCCGGCACGACAGCACGCATCGTCGATACACGCAAAACGACGCCGGGGCTGAGGGCCTTCGAGAAGTACGCGGTGCGCTGTGGCGGCGGCGGCAATCATCGCATCGGATTGTTCGACGCCGTCCTCATCAAGGACAACCACATCGCGGCGGCGGGCGGCGTCGGCGCGGCAATCTCGGCGGCGCGTCGCAACGCCGGGCACATGGTCAAGATCGAAGTCGAGGTCGATACACTCGAACAACTCGTCGTCGTGCTCGGTTACAAAGTCGATGCCGTGCTGCTCGACAACATGCGGACCGACACCCTGCGCACCGCCGTCGCCATGGTCGCCGGCTCCGCCACCACCGAAGCCTCGGGCGGCGTCAGTCTCGACACCGTGCGCGACATCGCGGAAACGGGCGTCGATCTGATCTCGGTCGGCGCGTTGACGCATTCCGCAGCCGTGCTCGATCTCGGACTCGACTTCGTCGATTGATCCGAGCGTCACTCCGCCCGAAGCAGGCGACCCGCTTTCGCCACACTTGACGGGTCTTTGAGTATTTGATGCAGAGATCGAGGAGCCGGAACCGTGGACCCCGTGAAGATCATAGCGCTCGGCGGTATCGCGATGATCGTCAGCGGCATTCTCGGCGCGTTCGTCGCGGGGATGAAGAACCGTCTGCCGAATTTTTGGGGCGCGCTTTGTTTTCTGGTTCCGCCGGCGCTGCTCGTGCTGGTGTTGCTGCCCAAGAATGCCGGCCTGCCGCCGCGCCGCCGCCCGCTCGACGCCGAGGATCACAGCGACTGGTGACGTGCGCCTCCGCCCGTCTGTCGCGCTTCATAGCCCACGGCCACGAGATAGAGCCCGGTCGGCGGCGCGACGACGCCGCAGCGGGTGCGGTCGCGCGCGGCGAGTGCGCGGGCCATGTCGTCCGGCTGCCACTTGCCTTCGCCGACGTGCTTCAAGCTGCCGACGATGGAGCGCACCTGATGATGCAGGAACGAGCGCGCGGATGCCGCGATCTCGATCTCGTCACCGACGCGGCGGACGTCGAGCTGGTCCAGCGTCCGCAATGGTGAATTGGCCTGGCATTGCGCGGCGCGGAACGTCGTGAAATCGTGGCGGCCGATCAAGTGCCGCGCCGCCGCCGCCATGGCGTCCGTGTCGAGCGGCTGCGGCACCCACCAGACATGGTTCCGATCGAGCGCCGGCCGCGCGCGACGGTTGAGGATGCGATAGACGTAATGCCGAGAGCTGGCCGAGAAGCGGGCGTGAAAGTCATCCGCCGCTTCGGCGCACGCGACCACAACGATCGGGTTGGGCCGTGTCAGATGGTTGAGCGCTTCGCGGATGCGGTGGCAGTCGCGCGGTCGAGCGAGATCGAAATGCGCCACCTGCCCGGTCGCATGGACGCCGGCATCGGTGCGGCCCGCGGCAACGATCGTCACCTGCTCGCTCGTAAACGCCAGGATGGCTGCCTCGATCACGCCTTGGATCGACACGCCCACTCCTTGCCGCTGCCAGCCGACGAACGGCGTGCCGTCGTATTCGATGGTGATGCGATAGCGCGGCATCGGCTCCGGGTCGGGCTTGCGCAATGAACTTGCGCAATGAAAACGGCGCGGGCCGAAATGGCGCCGCGCCGCTTTGATTAGCCCCCTATCGCCCGGCCGGCAATCGACGTCAACGATGCCCGCGACCCGGCATGCCGCCGCCATAGTGGCCGCCGCCGCGGGGCCCTTGGTGCCCATAGCCATAACCCGGCCCATAGCCGTAGTAGCCGCCCCCGTAGGTGCCGCCACGCGACGACGACTCACCGTCGGAGCCGTAGTTGTAGTTATAGTTGTAGCGGCGCTCGTTGACGTAGGTCTCGTTGAAGCCGAGCGCCAGCGGCGTCTGACCACCCGGATTGATGATGACGCGTTCGGTGTTGGGCAGCGGACGGAAGACGCGCACGCCTTCCTCGATGGTCACGACCGCGCCGTAGAAGGGCCGTGTCTCGATCCTCGTGGTGCCGCCGGCTGCCGCGTCGGCGGCGACGGTGACGGCGGCGCCAAACGCCAGCGCCGCCGCAACGCCGGTCGCAAACAGCGCAGCCTTCGCTCTACGCATGTACTCGATACGCATGGATTACGCTCTCCCGCAACGCACCGGGCATCGCGCCCGGGCGGTGTTACGAGAGAACCTTAACCTAGTTTTGCAAGCCACGGTATCGGTTTGGAAACCATGATTAACCGCGGAGCGAAACCTTGGGGCCGATCAGGCCTGCAGCCTCTTGCCGACCGGCAGCGGCAGGCCGCGCAGCATCTCGTGCGCCGATTGCGCCTTGCGTCCGGCGCGCTGCACCTCGACGAGGCGCACGGCACCCGTTCCGCACGCGACCGTCAGCGGCGCGGCGATGATCTCACCCGCCGTGCCCGAGCCTGCGCCGAGCGTCGAACGCAGCACCTTGATCCGCTCCGGCTTGCCGTCGATCTCCACATCGAACCAGGCGCCGGGAAACGGCGACAGCCCGCGAATGCGGTTGTGGACCTCGGCGGCGGGTGCTGCGAAGTCGATCCGCGCCTCCGACTTGTCGATCTTGGCAGCGTAGACCACACCATCGGTTGCTTGCGGCTCGGCGGTGATCGAGCCAGCTTCGAGCCGCGACAGCGTGGCGACCAGCAGCGGCGCACCGAGCAGGGCGAGACGATCGTGCAGATCGCCCGTCGTCTCGTCCGGCCCGATGGGCGTGCGCGCCGTCAGCAGCACCGGCCCGGTATCGAGTCCGGCTTCCATCTGCATCGTCATGACGCCGGTTTCGGCGTCTCCCGACATGATGGCGCGCTGGATGGGGGCGGCGCCGCGCCAGCGTGGCAGGAGCGAACCATGCAGATTGATGCAGCCGAGGCGAGGCGCGGCCAGGATCGGGCGCGGCAGCAGCAGCCCGTAGGCGACGACGACCGCGACGTCGGCGCCGAGCGCCGCGAACGCCCGCTGCTCGTCGTCGGAGTTGAGTGTCGCCGGCGTGCGCACCTGGAGCCCGCGCGAAGCAGCAAAGGCGTGAACGGGCGAGGGCGTTTCAGCGAGGCCACGACGGCCTGCAGGTCGTGGCGGCTGGGTGTAGACCGCGCGGACGTGGTGGCCTGCATCCAATAATGCGGCGAGCGAAGGTACCGCGAATTCCGGCGTGCCCATGAAGACGATGTCGAGGCTCACGCGGCAGGCTCCGGGCTCGCGGCAACGCCAGCGAATTGAATTTCAGATGCGCGTCGCGCGCTGCTGCTTCTTGAAGCGGCGCACAACGATGTCGCGCTTCAGCCGCGACAGGAAGTCGATGATCAGCCGACCGTCGAGATGATCCATTTCGTGCTGAATGGCAGTCGCCAGCAGGCCGTCCGCATCGAGTTCGACCGGCTTGCCCTCGCGGTCGGTGTAGCGCACCCGGACTGTCGACGGCCGCTCGATATCGACCAGCACGTCAGGGATCGACAGGCACCCTTCCTCGTAGGGCGATAGCTTGTCGCCATAGCCGACGATCTGCGGGTTGATCATGGCGATCGGCCGCTTCGGCTCGTCTTTGTCGGTGGTGTCGAGCACCAGAAGCCGACGCGGCACGCCGACCTGAATGGCAGCAAGCCCGATGCCGGGCGCCGCGTACATCGTCTCCAGCATGTCGTCGATCAGCCGGCGCAAATCGTCGTCGACGCGCTCGACGGGTGCCGACTGCGTGCGCAGGATGGGGTCGGGCAATATCACGATGGGCAGCTTGGCCATGGCGGTGACATAAGGGGGTTACCGGAGCCGGTCAACAGCATCGCGCGCGTGATCGTCCGACGTTGATGCGTCCTCGCATGCAGCGAGGGCGCCGATCAGCCTCGCAAAACCCCAGCCTGATCGTCAGAGCCGGATGTGCCGCCTCATCCGCCGCGGGCGTCAGGTATCGCTCGGTTCCGGCTCGCGGGTGTCGGCCGCGCGCGATGCGGTAGGTGGCGGCACGCCGGCGAGCTTCGCCAAAGACGCGGCGATGCCCGGCGGCAAGGTCGAAAAGTCGGGCTGTGCGGTCGCGACCCGGCCTAGACGCTTCGGCGGTTGGTGTGGCGTCCCGTCGCCATTGATGCCGCCATTGGCCGGACGAGCAGTCCGCGGCGGCGCCGGGCCGTTGTCGCGCACGGCGGGCGGCGACATCGGCGGCGGGGCAGTAGCCGGCGCGACGTGCGGCTCTTGCGCGCCATTCATCGGCAGCGGGCCGAGTTTGGCGATCTCGATCGCGGGACGTGACGGCAGCGGCGGTGGAACTGGTGGAGCTATCGGATCGACGGCCGCCGCGATCGGCTCGATCTGCGGCTGAATCGGCGGCGGCCCGACGTGGACCGGGAATGGCTGCGCAATCTCATGCGGCAGCGGGTTCGGGCGTGCCGTACCGGCAGGTGGCATCTGTGGCGGAGCGCTCGGCGTACCATCGTGGCGCGGCGGGGCAGCACCGTTCGGCGGCGAGGGCATCGTCGTCGCAGATTGCATCTGCGGCGGTGCAGTCCTCGCTGGCGGCTGCGGCGGCGGTGCAGCAGGCATGGGCGGGGCCGGGAACGGCGGCATGGCTGCCTCGGACTTCGGCGGCATCGGCGGGGCCGGCGACGCAAGCGACGGATCGTTCGGCCGCTGCGACATGGGCCTCTGTCGGGTCTTGAGCGCACTCGCGGCGCCTGCGGCCGGCGCGGTGCGTTCGCCGGCGGCGGCGGGCATGTTGCGGATAGCGCCGTCGACCGCCGCAGCGCCTGGCGGCACGATGCTCGCCCCCTGCCCGGCTTCGCCCGTCGCGGATGCGGCGACGGTGGCCGGCGTCTCGGCCTTTTCCTCACGCTTGCGCTTCTTCTTCGCGGAGCGTTGCTTGGTCTTGAAGAAGCCGTGGGTCTGCAGCTTGCGCTCCGACTTGCGGATGATGCGCAGCAACTGCGTGACATCGCGCTCGCCCATCGGCTCGCCGTAGTAATAACCCTGTGCGTATTCGCAGCCGATCGAGCGCAGAAAGACCACGTCGTCGGGGGTTTCGACGCCCTCGGCGATCGCCTTGCGGCCCATCTCGTGGGCCAGCGCCACCATGCCGCGAACGACCGTCGAACCGGATTCGTTGCTGCCCGTACCGATGCGCATCAAAGCACGATCGATCTTGAAAGTGTCACACGGCAGCCGCTGCAGATAGGCGAGGGAAGAGAAGCCGGAGCCGAAATCGTCGAGCACGATCTCCGCGCCGGTGCCGCGCAACAGCTCGAGAACCGAAACCGCATGCTCCGGATTCTCCATCACGATCCGCTCGGAAATCTCGAAACGCAGCGTACCCTTGCCGATCAGGGCCGGCGACAGTTGGTGGCGCACTTCCTGCGCCAGCTCGGCGCGTAGCACCACGCCGCTCGCGATATCGAGATTGACGAACAGATGATCCTCGGGCCGCGGCAGTTCCTTCTGCCATTGCGTCACGGCCTCGATGGCCAGCGACAGTGACATGCTGGTCAGTTTGCGCAAGTGGTCGGCGTCGTTGCCGGACGTCAGCACACCGACAGGATTGAGCAGGCCGAGCTTTGCATGTTCGAAGCGCACCATCGCCTCGAAGCCGGCGAGTTCCTCGGTCGGCAGGTACACGATCGGCTGGAACAGCATCTTGAGCTGCCCCTTGTCGATGGCCTTGCGGGCGATAGCCGCGATGGAGGCATCGTCGTCGGCATCGCCGCGCATTTCGGGCTTGAAGATCTCGATTCTGTCGGTGCCGCCGCGCTTGGCGCGGAACATGGCGATCTCCGCCTCCCGCAGCAGGTCTTCGGCCTTGAGATCGCCGCCCTCATAGATCGAGATGCCATAGGACGCGGTGAGCACGACCTCCTGATTGGCGATCGCTATGGGGGATCGCACGCTGCGCCGCACGCGTTCGGCGATCGCCGCCAGTTCGCGCGTCTCCTGCTCCTCGACGAACAGAATGACGAACTGATCGCCGCCGACGCGCGCCAGCGTGTCGAACGGTCCGAGGTGCCGCTGCAGCCGGCGCGCCACCGTCATCAGCACGCTGTCGCCGACATTGAGGCCGAGTGTTGCGTTGACCGCCTTGAACTTGTCGATGTCGATGAACATCACCGTCGGACGCACCGTCGGATCGGAAGCACTCCGCGACAGCACGACGCCGAGGCGGTCGAGCAGCAGGGAACGATTCGGGATGCCGGTCAGGCTGCAGCGGACGGCATTCGAGATCAGCCGCTCGTGGGCGATTTTCACGTCGGTGACATCACGCATCAGCCCGATGCAGCGCACCGTGCGACGGTCGCTGGTCGGCACCGACGCCGCCTCCAGTTCGAACCAGCGATACGAGTTGTCGACGTGTCGCATGCGGAAGTCGGCGCGGATCT
>JBKBNR010000077.1:0-9993 GCA_046295315.1 Hyphomicrobiaceae bacterium | reverse complement strand
TCCTCCGTCTCGGGATTCGTGCCGGATTGCTGGGCGCGGTGGTCGCCATGCTGGTGTTCTTTGCGATGCCATGGATCGTGCAACTTCTTGGTGGAGGGTCCATGACGCTCGCGGAGATGAACCGGATGATCGGTTCGGGGACGCTCGACGCGGCCGGTTACGTGCTGCTGATCATTGTAGTCGTCGTGATTGCCGCTTTGTGTATGCTGACGTCGCGGTTGGGTGTTTATCGGATCCTGAACAGCAGGTCGTAGTGTGACGACTATGGCGGCAGGTGTCGGCCGTAATGTCTGTCGGCCATCGAGCGTCAGAGTGGTACGAGTTGCGAGTGTCAATCGAGCGCGTGTGAGCGTCGGCCATGCTGGTGTGCCTTCGCCGACGCTGCCGTTGGTATAAGCCGCGTAACACCCGAGCAATAGCACCGGGCCCGCCGAAAGGGACTGGTTCACGACCCCGCCGCGGCCCACTGCGGCAACCCGTCCGGCGGTCACACGGAGCAACGATCGAGACGCAAGGCGATGCTGCGGAACCTTCGATTTCTTGTTGGAACATTGGGGGCTGCCTTTGCTGCCGTTGCTCTCGGCTTCGTGGTGTTCGCCGGCTACGTCACGCGCACGCCGGTCCGTGACGATACGGCTGCCGATGCCATCGTGGTGCTGACAGGTGCGGGACTGCGGATATCCGAAGCCGCCAGGTTGCTCGAAGCAAATCGCGGCAGGCGCCTTCTGATCAGCGGAGTGCACCCCACCGTGACGACGGCGGATATCGCCAAAATCTCGGGCCTCGACGCTCGCCTGCTCGACTGTTGCGTCGATATCGATACCAAGGCGCTGGACACCGTCGGCAACGCCGCCGAGACCCGGGCATGGCTGGATCGCCACGGGTTTTCCAGTCTGATCCTGGTGACGTCCAACTATCACATGCCCCGCAGTCTGGCGGAGTTCGCGCGAGTTGCACCGGCGGCGCGGATCGAGCCACACGCTGTGGTGCCGCGCGGATTTCCGATCGAGGGTTGGTGGCTCAATCCGTCGACGACGAAACTCCTGTTGTCGGAGTATCTGAAGTTCCTGCCGTCGGCAGTTCGGCTTGCAACGGCTCGCGCGATGGATGTCTGGCAGGCGACTGGCGTCGCCTCCTCGCCCCCACGAAGCATGGAAGGACGCAACACCAGTTTCGCCAAATAATCGGCATGGCGCGCCGAACCCAGCCGACTCGCGACCTCGAAGGTGTGCCGCATCGCCGTTCGTCTGCTCCCGCAACCACACATCACTGTCGAGACTGAGGTCATGGTCCGCTCTTTTGCCTTTGCCGTTGCGTTCTATGTCAACACCGCGCTCTTTCTGTTGATCGGATCGCCACTTCTGCTCGGCCCCCGGCGCTGGGCCATGAGGGGGCTTGCGGCCCACGCGCACGTCTCGCTCTGGTTGTTGCGCGTGATCGTTGGCACACGCATGGAGGTGCGCGGGCGGGAGCACGTGCCGCAACCGCCCTTCATCGTCGCCGCCAAACATCAATCGGCGTGGGACACGTTCGCTCTGATCACATTGTTTCGCGACCCCGCGATGGTGATGAAAGCGGAGTTGGGCTGGATCCCCGTCTATGGGTGGTTCAGCCACAAGTTCAGGCACATCTTCGTCAGTCGCGAGCGCGGGCCGTCGGCGCTCAAAAAGTTGATCCGTGACGCCAAGGACAGGGCTGCTGCCGGCCGCGAGATCGTCATCTTTCCAGAAGGCACCCGGCGCGCGCCCCTCGCCCCCCCGGACTATAAACCCGGTGTCGTCGCGATCTACGAAGCGCTGAAGCTCCCGTGTGTGCCGCTGGCATTGAATTCCGGAACTTTCTGGCCTCGCCGGCAATTGATCCGGCGTCCGGGCACCATTGTTGTCGAGTTCCTTCCCGCGATCCCTCCCGGTCTGGCGCGCGCCGACTTCCGCCGCGAACTCGAGACGCGGATCGAAACGGCGACAACGCGGTTGACGAACGGTGCACAAAGCCGGCCACCCCGATGAGTGCTGGGTCGATACAAAGGACATACAATAAAAACATAGAATGAACAAGAGGCGAACATAAGTTGACTCTGAGCAGCGAACCTGCTACGGGGTGAGGGATCGTTCTCGAGGTCCAGCCGATGTTGCAGGCACGTGAGTTGAGAGCACCGATTTCGGATGAAATCTGGTTGAGCAAGTACCGGTGGATCGCCGATGGTGGGCGGGCGGAGGCGTCGCTGGGCGAGACATTCGACCGGGTGGCGAGGGCCGCCGCATCCGCCGAGAAGGGGCGGAAGTCGGTCAAGGACCGGTGGGCGGGCGTCTTTTATGACGCGATGTCGGGGATGGAGTTTATTCCCGCCGGCCGGATTTTGGCGGGGGCTGGTACGGGGCGGTCCGTTACGCTGTTCAATTGCTTTGTCATGGGTGAGGTTGCGGACGATCTCGGGGCGATTTTCGAGAGCGTGAAGCAAGCCGCCTTGACGATGCAGGCCGGTGGCGGCGTTGGCATGGACTTCTCCACGTTGAGACCGAAAGGTGCCGCTGTTCGCAGTATAGGGTCAGACGCGTCTGGACCGGTAAGCTTCATGGACGTTTGGGACGCGATGTGCCGGACGATCATGTCGGCCGGTGCGCGGCGCGGTGCCATGATGGCGACCATGCGGGCCGATCATCCCGACATAGAAACCTTCATCGACGCCAAGCGCGATGGCACGCGGTTGCGCAACTTCAACCTCTCCGTGCTCGTTCCCGATAGCTTCGTGGCGGCCGTCGCAAGCGACGCCGAGTGGCCACTGGTGTTCGACGGGAAAGTATATCGTGTGACGAAGGCCCGCGATCTGTGGCAGCGGATCATGCGGGCAACATACGAGTACGCAGAGCCGGGCGTTATTTTCATCGACCGGGTCAATCGGGAAAACAATCTCGGTTACTGCGAAACGATTAGCGCCACAAATCCTTGCGGCGAGCAGCCCCTGCCGCCCTTTGGGGCGTGCCTGCTCGGCTCCATCAATCTGGCGGCGCTTGTCGACGCACCATTCGGCGATGGCGCGGGTGTCGATCTGGCACGGCTGGATCGGCGCGTGCGGACCGCGGTCAGGTTTCTCGACAATGTCATCGATATCTCGAACTATCCGTTGGACGCGCAGCGGCGAGAGGCGCGAGAAAAACGGCGGATTGGGCTCGGCATAACTGGGCTTGCGAATGCACTGACGTTCTGCGGGGCTCGTTACGATAGCGAAGAGGGGCGTCAACTCGCGGCAGCTTGGATGCGGGCGGTCACCGAGAGCGCCTACCGTGCGAGTGCCGAACTCGCCCGTGAGCGCGGTGCTTTTCCGCTGTTTGACCGTCGGGCCTATCTCTCCGCGCCTTTTGTTTCGCGCCTCAGCAAGGAAACCCGCGCGCTCATCGGGCAGCATGGCATCCGCAACGGCTGTTTGACCTCGATTGCGCCGACGGGCACCATCTCCCTCCTCGCTGGCAACGTGTCGAGCGGTATAGAACCCGTGTTTGAACATACCGTCCGGCGGCTCATTTTGCAGGCCGATGGGACGTCCAACGAACAACTGGTCGAGGATTTCGGCCACGCAGAGTTCCGTCGAAGGTTTGGTGCGACGGCGGCTCTACCTGATGCTTTCGTAACGGCGCGACAGTTGTCGCCGCACGCTCATCTGGCGATGCAGGCTGCCCTGCAGCCGTTCGTCGATAGTTCGATTTCGAAGACGATCAACGTGCCGGCGGATTTTTCGTTCGAGGACTTCAAGTCGGTTTACCTGGAGGCCGATGCGCTCGGGCTCAAGGGGTGCACGACCTTCCGGCCAAACGACATCACGGGCTCGGTTCTCACAGAGGTCGCTGCAACCGCGGACGTTAAGATTGAGCGGTTGTCTGCCGTATCGCGTGGCGCGCCGAGCGAGCACCAGGATGTGACGACATCTGTAACCGGCGGTTTCGGTGACACCTCGCCACCATTGCTGCGTGATGCGGTGTTGCAAGGGTTTACATACAAGCTGAAGTGGCCGGCAAGCGACCATGCCATTTACGTCACGATCAATGATGTCGAGCATGCGGGGCGGCGGCGCCCGTTCGAGATCTTCATCAACACGCGCAACCTCGATCATTATGCCTGGACCGTGGCGCTGACACGCATGATCAGCGCGGTTTTCCGGCGCGGCGGCGACGTGGCGTTCGTCGCCGAGGAGTTGAAGGCCGTTTTTGATCCGCAGGGCGGGCAGTGGCTCGACGGGCGCTATGTGCCGAGCCTCCTTGCTGCCATTGGAAATGTGGTCGAGCGCCACCTGATGGACATCGGCTTCATTGCGGCCAACGAAGCGACCGCCACACCGGCACCGACGGATGTGGGAACTGCCGCAGCGCCGCAGATCGCCGCGATGTCCGACTGGACGTCGCCACCACCGCATCCGTCGTATATCGACAAACGTCGGGCGCTGGGGGCGGGCAGGGCTGGTGGTGCATCCGCCCAGGAGTCGGTCAGCCGGCCAGCGCGGTTTTGTCCGCGTTGCTCGTCGTCGAGGCTCGAACAGCAGGAGGGGTGCATCGTCTGCAGGGACTGCGGTTATTCGAAGTGTGGGTGACACCTCGCAACTCGCATCAGGTCCGCTGGCCGCTTGCCGATGGCCGGCCTTGAGAGGCGTGACATCGCGCGACGTGCTAAGCCGGCCGCGGGATGATGTGGTGCCGCACGGCAACCCTGAGTGAGGGGATTGCGGCAGGGCCAAGAATTGCAACGCTTCGTTAATGGGACGAAATGGATAACGGCAGTACTGCGGCGGGACGCCAATTGACGATTTGTTGAGCATGCCCAGAGCTTCGCGAGCTGTGGCCATATTTCAGCTAGAAGTTTTCGACACGCTACCGGAATTCAACGGTCGAGTTTGCGTCGTGGGCCGGTGACGGGGGTTAGAGACATGAGTGCGCGTATCATCAGTTTCGCCGAGGCTTTCGCACAACGGTCGAAGGGGCCGATGCGTCGCATGAACCAGCAGTCGTCAGTGGAAGCGCACCCGGACCTGATGCAACGTTTCCTGTTCTGGACGGGGGCTTCGGGACGGCGCTACGTCCACACCATCTACACGCTGACCGATTGTCCGGCGCTGAGCAGCGGGAACTACATTCTGGTCGATCGCAACGCCGACGGCCGCCGCCGTGTGCTGGCCATCGACCGCATGACCGCAACATCGCCGTCGCTCAACCTGGCAGAATTGCGCCATCGCGGCGCCGTGCTCGGCGCCAACGAAATACATGTTCATCTGTTGGCCGAGTCCGGCCGCGACAGCCAGCAGATCGAATTCGACCTGCGGTCGGGGCACCTCGAAGACACTATTCGGTCGCTGACGACGCGCCATTGATCGTCGACTGACAGCCGCCGCTGGAGCTCAGCCTTCGGCCGCAGCGAACCGGTTTGGTCCGTGCCGGCTGGCGCTACGCTGGGGAACCACCGAGGTTGTCAGCGTGCTCACCCGTTGCAGAATCCGATCTGACTGATCGTGCACTGATTTTTCCCAGTCCGCCCCCGGCGATGCGGCGCGCGATGGCGCCGCGCATCACGCGGCCGGCGATCGCCGGCAATTCGCCCAAATTTCAACGTGATTGAGCATGCAACTGGTGCGGTTGTCGGGGGTGCCTATGCACCCCGTTACCGGCACCAGTCACCGGCAATGGTGCGACGTGGAGTTGTGAGGGGCGCGCGACCAAGGGCTGGCCTGTCCAGCGCTCGCTCCTACCCACGCGGCGGGGGATGCACCGCATCGGCGTCGCACGGTCGCAGCGGCGCCCGAGGTACCGTTTCGCTCTGCATGTCCAGCCGATCAGCGTGTCCAGTTGAGTAAAGCGTCATGAACAAGCGTTGCACGCCATTCGATGAGCGGGCCGGTTTGGCCCTCCTAACCGCGACGATCGCGGTATGCGCGCACCTGCTGGCGATGCGAGAGGCTCGCGCCGGCGAACCGCTCGCCGTCACTGCCGATGGTCGCGCCAGCGAACGGGGCTCACCATCCGTGACCGCGGAGCCCGCGGGCGGTGGAGAGGCGGGCGGGTTGATGCAGCGCCTCCCGTCTTTTGTCGGTGCGAGCGCTGTCGAACGCATGAAGACGGGCATTGCGAACTTCTGGCTGGTGCCGGCGGAGGGGTTCGCAAGTTTTGCCAGGGCGTCCGGCCCCGACATCGGGTCGGGCCCGTCAACCGTCGGCGCGGCCGGTCCGTGGGCACAGCCTCAGGGGCAGCTCGCCCGGCGCTTCGATCTTGTAAGAACGCTGGATGACGCCCGCAGGGATGCGGGTGAAGTGCGCGCGTTGAGCGACGAGGTGCGGCTACGCGCCGACGAATTGAGCCAGCGCTTCAGCATCGGCGCTTGGGCGATGGGTTCGGCGGCGGCGGCGCGTGCGATGATTCAACCCACGCCGCCACAGGATGGCGCGACGACGCAGGTCGGGAATTCGCCTCTGCAACCGACGGCACGGGCCGGCGTCGATCACAACCCGTTCCGGGACTTGATCGATACGTTGCTTGCTCCGTCGAGCAAGGCTCCCGATTTTTCCAACCAGATGGCGCTCGGTCATAAGGCGTCGGTCGAGAAGCAGCCGATCGACGCGGTGTCGGCGCAGGGTGCCGTTGCCAGTCCGGCCACACCATCCTCCCCGTCCGCGCCACCGGCCCACACTGCAGCACCCAAGGTGGCGGTCGCTTCGTTGCTCGCCCCGCAGTCGACGCCGCTGCCTTCAAGGCCCAGGCGTCCAAAGGCGACGACGGCTGGCGTTGCTGCGAAGGCGACTTTCGCTCGGAATGTGGCGGCAGAGAAAGCTGCCGGGCGTTGAGAGGGTTTCTGCAGCCGCTCCACCCTCCATCCCGAGCGCTTGTCCAAGACCAGTGCCGCTCCTCGCCGCCGTGGCGCGTTCAATCCCGCGCCGTCCGCTCACACATCTCCGACATAAACGTAGGCATTGCCTTTCTTCTCGACGCGACCGGTTCCGGGGAAGGGCAGATGGAAGCCCAGCACGCGCACCTTGTCGGTCGCCAGTCGGTCGAGCAGCTTTTTGCGCGTTTCGACGGCCAATTCTGGCACGTGGTCTGCCGCCGGCCGCCATTCGGGGTGCTCGAACGAGATGACGCGATGCGTCAGCGCGTCGCCTAGCACCATCATCGTCTCTGAGCCGCCGGCGATCTCGAGCGAGACATGGCCCTGCGTGTGTCCAGGAGTTGCGACGACGCGGATCCCCGTCACGATGTCATCGCCAGGCTTCACCCGCTGCACTTTGTCTTCGATCCCCTTCATACTGCGCCGTGCGGCGGGGATGAACGACGCCCGATCGGGCGGCATGCCCCTCTCGGCGTTGTCGGACGACCAGAAATCCCACTCGTCGGCGGGGACGTAGTGCGTCGCGTTGGCGAAGCGCGGGTTTTCTTCGAAGTCGTCGAGCGCGCCCCAGAGGTGATCGGGGTGGCCGTGCGTGAAAACGACCTTGGTGATCGCATCCGGCGCAATGCCGGCGGCCTCCAGATTGGCGAGCAGGCGTCCGGTGGTCGGCATGAAGTTCGGGCCGGCTCCCGTGTCGATCAGAATCGTGTCGGCACCCGACTTGATGACGGTCACGTTGGCAGGCGGCTGAGACATGTCTCCGGTGATACCGGCGCGATCCAGCGCCGCCTTCAGCTCAGCTGCCGGGGCGTCGGGTGCGGCGAGCCGGGCCGGCAACATCAGATGGCCGTCGCTCACGACGGTCATCTCGAACGCGCCGAATGCCAACTTGTGCGAGGCCGCTTCCTTGGCGGTCGCGAGCGGTGGCAGGACGGACGCCCCCAGCCCGCCGACGATCGCGAAGGCGGAACCCTTGAGCACCGTGCGCCGCGTCATGAGCGGCGACCGACCACCGCCTCGTTCGTTGTCACGTTCCGTCATGTCCGAGATCCTCCCCTTTTATCGTTGTGTCGTCAGATGAGAATGCCTGCAATCCACCAGACGATCAAATGGGGCCTCGAGGCGCATGTGCAACCCGCGCAGATCGACCCGCTCTGATCGGTGTCAGCGTTCGAGCCAGAACCGCAGCGCGGCGGTCACGGCGGCGGGTTCTTCCATCGGCGAAAGGTGTCCGGCGCCTTGGACGACTTCGAGACGGCACCCGGGAATGGCGCTCGCCATCTCGGCGGCGACGGATGGCGGCGTCAGTTCATCGTCGCTGCCGACCAGCACCAGGGTCGGGCACGATATGTGCGCCAGCAGCGGGCGGCTGTCGACCCGTGCGGCAATGGCCTTCTGCTGGCGCGCGAATGCTTCCGCGCCCGTCGCTTTCGCCATTTCGATGATCTTGCCTACGATGGCGTCATCGCCCCGGCGCGACGGTGCGACGAGTTTCGCCAGCAGTTGCTCGGCCGCGGGCTCGATGCCGCGCTTGTTGGCGAGCTCCACCAGCCGCTCGCGGTTCGCCGTCTGCTCGGGCAGATCCGGCCGGGCCGACGTATCGAGAAGCGCCAGGCGCGTGACACGCTGTGGTGCTTGCCGCAGAATCTCGAAGGCGACGTACCCACCCATCGACAAACCGGCGAGGGCGAATTCCCTGGGCGCGGTGGCAAGGATGTCCCGGGCGATACCGGCCATGGTCTCGGACTGCGTGTGATCGCCGATCGTCACCTCGGCCAGATCGCGAAGATCGCTGATCTGCGCGTCGAACAGGTCTGCAGTGCACAAGAGCCCAGGGATCAGAACCAGGCTGGTGCGTGTCATGTCCGTCTACTCCAGGTGATGGATTGATTGCGCTGCCGTGGCAGTCACCAGCGGCGGGCCGAAACAGGCGCTGCACGTTGCCGGCTACGGTCGACGCGGAACGCCTGGAAGTGTCCGGAGTTTCGCTTTTGCGGCAACACAGCAGAAAAATGCCGTGAAATGGCGCCGTAATTCCCGGGAATTGCGGCTCCAAACGTCGCAGTACCTTGCTATTTTTGGCCGTCTATGCAAGCAGAGCATCGGCAGCAGCGCAGGGGATCGTCAGTGCGGCAGGCCCGTTCAACCGGCCCATTCGCTTGATCCCTTTTTGAGATGACCGTTTCGCCGTTTCCTTGATCCGTTTCGGCACTGCTCTCCCCTGCGCTTTGTCAGCTCGGCCCGCGCCTGCTTCCACGGTCACTCGGTGCATCGCGCCGTTGGCCGAGATCGCCGGCTTATGACGGCCGCGACACGGTATGGAGAGAAGAGCTTTTGGAACCCACGACCTTCGCTGAGCTGGGGCTCAGCTCCAAGGTGCTGGCCGCCATCGAGGCCGCCGGATATACCTCGCCGACACCGATCCAGGCTGCGGCCATACCGGTCGCCTTGACCGGCCGAGACGTTCTCGGCATCGCGCAGACCGGCACCGGCAAGACCGCCGCTTTCACGATGCCGATGATTTCGCGTCTGGAGACCGGCCGGGCGAGGGCGCGCATGCCGCGCTCGCTCATTCTGGCGCCGACGCGTGAGCTTGCTGCGCAGGTGGCACAGAGCTTCGAGAAATACGGCGTCAATCATAAACTCGACGTGGCGCTGCTGATCGGCGGCGTGTCGATGGACGATCAGGTCAAGAAGCTGGACCGCGGCGTCGATGTGCTGATTGCGACGCCGGGCCGCCTGCTCGATCATTTCGGGCGCGGGCGCATCATGCTGATGGGCGTCGAGATCCTCGTCATCGACGAGGCCGACCGCATGCTCGACATGGGCTTCATCCCCGACATCGAGAAGATTTGCCGCCTGCTGCCGCCGCGCCGTCAGACGCTGTTCTTCTCCGCCACCATGCCGGCCGAGATCACCCGTCTCGTCAACACCTTCCTCAAAGACCCCGTGCGGGTCGAGGTGGCAAAGCCGGCGACGACGGCGAAAACCATTACGCAGCGTTTCAAGTATTGCCCCAACGGCGAGGATTGGGCGAAGCGCGAGGCGCTGCGCGAGTTGATGCGGGTGGGGGATGTGCGCAACGCCATCATCTTCTGCAATCGCAAGCGCGACGTCGCAATCCTGCTCAAG
>JBKBNR010000076.1:0-9997 GCA_046295315.1 Hyphomicrobiaceae bacterium | reverse complement strand
GCCGGCAACACGGCCGACGACATGGCGCCGGCTGCCGCGCGCGATCACGCCGAAACGTCGAACGCGAAGGCCGAGGAGGACGTGCCGGAACCCGATGGCGACGCCGGGGCCTTGGCGGATCTCGGCAAGGAGGGTGCGAAGGCGCTGATCGACGAACTCACCAAGGATAAGGCCGCAGAGAAAGAGGCTACGAAAGCCGAAGCTGCAACGCCGGCTCCCGCCAAGGAGCAGGGCGGCGACTATTACGGCCGTCGCGCCAAGGGCATTCTGAAGAGTGAGGGCGGCGGCGCCGCCAAGCAGCACCCGCTGGCGGCAGCGCACCCCGGTATGGACGTCGTGATCTGTGATGCCGGCTGCAACAACGCGCCGTCCGAGATCATCTACATGCAGCCGAGCACCAAGAAGGTCGAGGTCACCACGGTCGGTGAAATGCAGCAGACCGCTGGCACCGCGACACCGGCCGGCGACGCGACGCAGATCGTCTGCATCGGTGGATGCTATGACATGCCGAAGGTCTTCTCGGCTGCGCCGTCGCAAGCGGCGTTGATCGGCGACTGGACGACGGGCGTTTCCGCCGGTGCGCCGCCACCGCTTCGTGCGGGTTCAGGCGACTGGATGCGCAGAATCGACGCGACCCGCGGCGGTCAGCCGGCGCGTCCTTGATCCTCCGATCTAACGCGGAGTTTTCCGTCGACGGCGGCATGTCCTGAGTGACTCGCCGCCGTTTCGCTTTTGCGCCCTCGGTCTTATTTGCGGCTCTGGTTGACGACGTCGTCGTAGGAATTGACTTTGTACACGCGCCCGTCGCGGATGAAATACAGCCACTCCAGCTTGTCGCTGATTGCCAGTTCGTGCGGCGTCACCGCTTCGAGTTCGACGATGTTTTGCACACGGAATAACTCGGCGGTTTCGATCTGGGTCTTCGGGTCCATGTAGTCCCAATCGGCGCCCGTCGGCAGGCGGCTTGCGGCACGCTCGTGGAAAATCACGTCGTTGAGCGCGGTGATGGGCAGTTGTCCCGCCTTGATGAACTCGATGACCGCTTCGACGAAACCAAGCTGCACCAGCCCCGAGCAGATGTAGTCGTTTGGCGGCGACCACTCCCGCTGCTTGTAGGTCTCGATCGTCTCTTCCTTGCCGCGCACCTGGCGCTCGACGCCGAACCACATGTTGCGCACGATGCGCGTGATCGCCCAGTAGTTATAGCTGCCTTTGATGCGGTCGAGCAGCAGTCCGCGCACGCGCGATTGCTTGGTCTGATCGAACCACGGCTTCTTCAGACGCTTGACGGCGATGAACGAGCTTTTGTCGTCGATGTAATTGCGGATGCCGGTGAGATCGACGCCGCCGGTTCCGGCTTCGATGACGAACGTGTCAGAGAACCCGCTCTCGAACTGCGGCCCGGTGAACACCATGGCCGCATGGCTGAACGGCGACTTGGTGGCCCAGCGGATCAGATATGAACTGAGATCGCCGTCGCGGCGCGTCAGGATCACGTCGGCGCGCTCGAGATACTCGCCGGCGAGAAACTCCTCGACCGGCTTCGGCCAGACATCGCGACGGGCGGCGGCGCGGGCGGCGCGACGCTCCTGCCAGGTCTTCAACTGCTCGGGCTCCATGCGCTGCAAACGCTCGAGCCGTGTCGCACGGTCGGTTTCCGTGAATGCGGAAGCGTGCTGCGGGGCAGCGGACCACATCATCAGGCCGACGACTGCGGCACCAGCACATGTCCAGAAACGATGCATTCGCGAACGCCCTCCTCTCCACATGGCTTCACTGCCGGCGTGCCTCGAGAACCCGTTGGCGGTTGCCCGCCACCGGCGACGGACCCTACCATCGGCTGACGAGGGACGCCAAACCCAACCCGGAAGGCGCCGCGGCAAAGAGGCGGGAGTGTTGTGTCACCGCCATGACGGAGACGGCACAACGCGAAAGTCGGCCCGAATATTCGTCTGTGGTGTTCGCCTTCAGCTTCCGTTCATAGCCGAGCGGTCATCCTCGGGTGACGCTCGGGTCTCGACTTGAGCATCGGCACTGTAGCGGCACGATGCGTGCGGCCGCAGCGGTTCGCAACCATTGTTCCACGGAGGCCGGTTGTGGCTCGTCGGTTCGGTTTCCGGTTTGCACTGTTGGCGACGGTCGTCGGCTGCGTCGCCGCCGCCGGTGATCTGGCCAATGCCAATGCGTGCGCCTCGGGGTGCCGCAGCGCCCACAACCAGTGCCGCATCGCGACGAAGAACAGCCCGAGCTGCGACGCCCAGTTGCAGAGCTGTATGCAGGGCTGCATGCGGCGCTGAGTTCGGCGGTTAGGCGACGACGACGACCGCGAGACGCCGGGGACCGTGCGCGCCGATGACGATCCTGCCGCCGATATCGGCCGTCCGCGACGGCCCCGATATGAAGTTCAGCGTGCGCGGCATTGCCGTCGCCCCGAAGCTGGCGCGAACCTGCGCGATGGCGGCCTCGTAGCTACCGAGGATAGAGCTGCGCTCGACCACGATGATGTGGTTCTCCGGCATGAAGGCCAGCGTCACCGGGTTGTCGCGCCCCGCCGCGATGACCAGTGTGCCGGTTTCCGAAATGCCCGCAATCGCATGGCTGAGGCCCGTCCGGTCGCCAGCCTCGGCGGCACCCGTGAACACCGCGATCCCGATCAGGTCGTCCCACGGCATCGCGGCGAGGCGCGCATCATACCCCATGCGGATGGCGGGCGGTCGCCCCGCCGCGTCGCCCAGGCTGTCGACATAACGCGCCACCGCCGCCGGCACGTCGGCCGGCGCTGCAACCTCGATCACCGTCGTCTGCTGGTCTTCGAGCAGCGCCTTGAACTGGGCGAATAGGGCCTCACCCTCGCGTGCCCCGCGTTCGGGGATCATGGTGGCGGGATGTTGTGCGATGCGCTGGCCGACGGCAGCGATCCTCGCCGGATCGCCGGCCGTCACGCCGAGTGACTTGCGCACTCGCCCGAGGATCTTGTCGCGCGCGCTCATCGCGGCACCCCGCGTTGCTTTTCGGCCCAGAGCTGCTGGAATGTGCGGCCCTGCGGGCTGGCGAGCTCGCGATGCTTCGTCCACCCGCCGGCGAGCGGCAGCCAACTGAAGCGGCCCTTGCGTCGGCCGAGTGCGCCGAGACCGGCGGCGGCGAACCGCATGGCCATGTGATAGACCGCCGGGCGCCGGGCGAGCCACGCCCACGATTTCAGCGCGTAGCGTTGAAACGCGGGTTGCGCGCCGCTGTCGAACTCGGCTTCTCGCCAGTGGCGCATCAATCCGGGCAGCGGGATTTTCATCGGGCAGACGGCTTCGCAGCGGCCGCAGAAGGTCGAGGCGTTGGGCAGGTTGGCGCCCTTTTCTATTCCGATCAGCGCCGGCGTCATCACCGCGCCGATAGGCCCCGGATAAACCCAGCCGTAGGCATGTCCGCCGACCGCGCCATAGACCGGGCAATGGTTCATGCAGGCACCGCAGCGGATGCAGCGCAGCACCTCGCGGAACCGTGAGCCGAGCAGTTCGGCGCGGCCATTGTCGAGCAGCACGACGTGATACTGCTCGGGGCCGTCGACATCTCCCGGCCGGCGTGGGCCGGTGGAAAGCGTCGCGTAGGTGGTGCACTCCTGCCCCGTCGCCGAGCGCGCCAGCAGCCGCAGGATGGTCGCCAAGTCCTCGCGCGTCGCCAGCACCTTGTCGATCGACGCGATGACGATATGAGTTTTCGCCAGCGATTGCGTCAGGTCGCCGTTGCCCTCGTTGGTGACGATGATCGACGATCCGGTTTCCGCGACCAGGAAGTTCGCCCCCGTGATGCCGACCTCGGCTGCAAGGAACTTCTCGCGCAGGACTTGGCGTGCTTCCGACACGAGTTCTGCCGGTTCGACGAGGCGCCGGTCGGCCGCCAGGTGGCCATGCGTGCGGCGGAAATCCGCTTCCACCTGCTCCTGCGTGAGATGGATGGCGGGCGCGATAATGTGGCTCGGCGTCTCGCCGCGAATTTGCAGGATGTATTCGCCGAGGTCGGTTTCCACGACTTCGAGACCGGCGGCCTCCAGGTGCGCATTGAGGCCGATCTCCTCCGAGATCATCGACTTGCCCTTGGCGACGAGGCGAGCGCCAGCTTTAGAGCAAATGTCGAGAATGATGCCGTTGGCGTCGGCGGCGGTCTCGGCCCAATGGACCTTCGCACCGGCGGCTGTCGCGTTCCGCTCGTAGGTTTCCAGGTAGACGTCGAGCAGGTCTAGCGTCGCATTGCGCAAATCGCGCCCGGCGTCGCGCAGCGCTTCGAACTCGGGCAGCCGCTGGCGCGCCGCGGTGCGCTGGGCGACGAGGCCGCCCGGCAGGCCGGCGAGCGCGCGCTGCAATTGCGCATCGGCGAGCGCCGTGCGGGCGTTGGATTTGAATTCTGGCGTCTGCGGATGCATCGCGATCAACTCTTTCAGGCGTCTATCCAGCGGCCTCTCGCGATCCGACGAGCGCGGCGCCGGCGGCAGCGTAACCATGCCGCGCGACACGGTGTGGCACCTGGCATATTTGGTCCGGAGGAACCATTAGTATCCGCCCGCATTTCGACACCGAGCCGACGATCCAGACGATCCAGACGATCCAGACGATCTAACGGCGGCGGACCAACAGGAGGAAACGAATGAAACGTATCAGCATCGTGGCGCTTGCGCTATGCGTGGCCCACCCCGTGTCCGCGCAGGGTGTGCGACCCGATCTGGCGGCGATTGCCGTGCTGCCGCCCAATCACGTCACAGCGAAGGGGTTGATCGGCACCAAAATCGTCAATCCGGCCAACGAAACGCTCGGCGACGTGAATGATCTGGTCGTCGGTCCCGACAACTCGGTCATCGCCATCGTCGCCGGGGTGGGTGGCTTCCTCGACGTTGGCGAGAAGAACGTGGCGATACCGATGGGCTTGGTGCAGCGTCAGCCGCAGCCGGACGGCACCGAGAAGGTGCTGGTGCAGATCGACCGCCAGAGCCTGGCCACGGCGCCGAAGTTCGACAACCGCGCGCCGACGCTCCGCCAGCGCTTCGACAACGCAGTCGGCGCAGCGCAACAGAAGCTGAGCGAGGGCGCCGAGCAGACCAGGGAAAGCGCCGAGGCCCTGCGCGAGAAGGCGCGCCAGAGCATGGAAGCGATGCAGGAAAAAGCGCGCGAGCAGGCCGAGCACTTGCGCCAGCGCTACCACCAGAGCATGGAAGCCATGCGCCAGCGTTACCACGATGCGCGCCAGTCGATGGGTTGGCAACAGCCACCGCACCAGCCGATGCAAGGCCCGCCGCAGCCCTACCAGGGCCAAGGGTACGGCTATCCGCAGCAGCCGGGTCCTGGCTTCGCACCGCAGGGCTACGGTCCGGTACAGCCGCAGCAGCAGATGCCGCAGGCGCAGATGCCGATGCCACACGGTCCTACCGGATATGCCCCCGGCTACGGTGGCCAGCCCTACCCCTACGCGCCGCAGCCGGGCTATTCCGGCTATCCGCAACCGGGCTTCCCACAAGGGTCGCAGGGTCCGCAGGTCCCCGCTGCCGGGACTCCGGCGGCTGGCGGCGTGCAGACGAATTGATCGCCACTGATCGCCATTCGGTCGGCGTCACTGACATACGGTACGGCGCGGGGTGCTCACCCGCGCCGCTTTTATTCGCCGTCGCTGAGAATCCAGATTCGATAGTCGAGTTTGCGATCGGCGTCGCGACCTGCACTCGATGTTGCGCGCCGCCGCACCGACACTGCGCAGGGACGCATTCCGGCACAGCACTCCGGATCGGGCTTCGCGGATCACTCGCCCTTCAGCATCTCGTAGAGTTCGTCCTTGAGGCGCAGGCGCACGCGCTTCAGGTTCTCGTATTCCTCGTCGGACGTGTTGACGCCGGCAGCCTCGACGCGATGCACCTCGCGGTTGAGAGCGTGATACTCGTCGAACAGGCGGGCGAAGTGGGCGTCGGAGATCTTCAGGTCGTGAATACGCTGCTTCAGCTCCGGAAACTCGTCGGCCAGTTCATGCGGGACATGCGACATTAATAGGGGTTCTCCTCGGTAAAGTCCGGCGGCTGCCGGCGCTGCATCGTCGATCTGCTGCCTCTGCCGCTAGTGTCGTGATCAAGAAATTCGTCTCATTCTGCCGCACGCTCCGAACGAATTCCGCGATCTGAACGACACTAGACTTATCAATAAACTCGTGTGACTAGGACCGAGACGTCCGCCTCCCTACCTGGCGGAAAAGTACGCAGCGGACGTCTCGGTCATCACACTAGGTCTCGACCCAGTCGGCAGGCTGGCCGATGGGGGGCGTCGTCACGTCGCCAGCCAGCACCTCTGCGACATGGCGTGCGGCGATTGCTCGGCCCTCCCTCTCGAGCTTTCCAGCCATGTTGAGCAGGCAGCCGAGATCGCCAGCGAGCACCAGTTGCGGATCGGCGGCGGCGATGGCTCTCGTCTTCTTCTCCACCATCGCGTTCGAGATGTCGGGAAGCTTGACCGAGAACGTGCCGCCGAAGCCGCAGCAGATTTCCGAGTCTGCCATCTCGACGAGGTCGAGGCCCTTGATCGAGGTCAACAATTGGCGCGGTTGCGATTTCACTCCGAGTTCTCGGAGCCCTGAGCAACTGTCGTGATAGGTAACGCGGCCGCGTGGTGCGCGTTGCAGGTCCTCAGGGATGGCCGTCATGCCGCGCACGTCGACGAGGAACGAGACGAGTTCGTACACGCGGGCGGCGAACGCCTCGGCCTTGGCCCGCGCCACGGGGTCGTCCGCCAACAACGCCGGATAATGCTTGCGCAGCATTCCGGCGCACGAGCCCGAAGGCGCAACGACGTAATCGCATCCCTCGAACGCGGCGATGGTCTCAATGGCGATGGCGCGGGCATCGGCGCGGTCACCGGAGTTGTAAGCCGGCTGGCCGCAACAGGTCTGGCCGGACGGCACCACGACATCGCATCCCGCGGCGTCGATCAGCTTGGCGGCGGCGAAGCCGACCGACGGGCGCACGACGTCGACCAGGCATGTGACGAACAGCCCGGCGACGGGTCGATTGCCGCCGGTCGCTTTCGTCGTTGCGGGTTCGGTCATGCGCGGCCCCATCATGGGTTGAAGGTCCGTCGACAACTCGCATCAACTGGTGCCGACACCGAGAGCCGATATCGCGAGCATAGAGGCGGCGGGCGCCAGACGCCACCGGCGCGGCGGCTGCTGAGCGCGTTTCAAGGATCGTCGCAGCGAGCCACCCGCTCAGGGCTTCAGCGTCTTGAGAAAGGCGATCAGGTCGGCGCGCTCGGCCTCGTTGGGGATGCCTTTGAACGCCATCTTGTTTTTCGGCAGATAGGTGCTCGGCGATTCGAGATAGCCGTTGAGCGATTCATCCGTCCAGGCGAGCTTTTTCGAGCCGGCGGTACGCATGGCCTCGGAGTAGGTGAAGCCCGGATAGCTGCCGGCGGTGCGGCCGTAGATGCCGTTCAGCGGCGGGCCAACCTTGTTGACGGCATTCGGCCCCGTGTCGTGACAGGCGCGGCATTTGCGAAACGAGTTGGCGCCGTTCTGCAGGTCTTGGGCGGTGCTCTGGCCCGCGAATACGCCGCCGAGCAGCGCGCCAGCGATGGTTGCGGTGGAGAGCAAGAGCAGCGTCTTTGGAACGAGCTTGGGAACGAGCTTGGTCATCGCGGTGCGGCCCCGTGGCGAACTTTCTTGGCGTCGGTATCTGCGCTGCAGTATGGCGTGGCGCTTCGCCGGCAGCGTGCCGGCTAGCTTATATCACTGCAGGTGATGGAGGCTGGTGCAAAAAAGGGCGGCGCCGTATCGCGGTGCTCGGCGCGTTGCGGCGCGGCCGCAGAAGAGGCCACCGGCACGCCTCACGGCGGCGAGCAATCCCTGTGCGAGATCCGCTGGCAGTGCGTGACATGAGGTCACTTGCCGCGGCTCTGCGACTTCGCCTTCTGCTGACCGGCCTTGCCGGTGGCGGCGGAAATCTGCGTCGCGCCGTTCGCCGCCTTCGTCGATGATGGTTCGCTCTCGGCCGCGCCGTGGTGTTTGGCACCGTTGTGATTCGCGCCGTCAGCCGCTGCCCTGCCATCGGGCACCTCTGGCTGTCCGTGCCGGCGGCTCTGCGACTTCTCCCAATAGAGCTGATTGCCATACAACTCGGCGAGATATTCGATGAACACGTTGACCTTGTTCGGCATGAACTCGCGGCAGGGATAGACCGCGTAGATGCCGACCGACGACGACCCGCGATACTTCGGCAGCACCACCTGGAGTGCCCCCGATTGCAGATCGGGGGCGATTTCCCACGTCGAGCGCAATGCGATTCCGAGCCCCGACAGGAGAGCATCGCGAATGAATTCGGCCGAATTGGACCGCACGTTGCCGCGCACGCGCGTCTGCACCTGCCCTTCGGGCCCTTCCAGCCGCCACACGTCCTGCGCTCCGGCCAGCAGGCAGTTGTGGCTTTCGAGATCGGCGAGCGACTTCGGCGTGCCGGCGTCTGCAAGATATTTGGGCGAGGCACAGATGACGCGGTTTTCCGGTGCCAGCTTGCGCGCGACCAGCGAACTGTCGCGCAATTCGCCGATGCGGATGGCGACGTCGAAACCGTCGCGGATGATGTCGACGAAGTTGTCGGTCAGGTGCATCTCGACTTCGACGTCGGGAAAGCGGACCAGGAACTCGGACAGATAGGGCGCGATGTGCAACCGGCTGAACGCCGTCGGTGCGGTGACTTTCAGGACGCCGCGGGGGCGGGTATTGCGGCGGCTGACGAAGTCTTCCGCTTCCTCGATGAGGCTCAAGATATCGACGACGCGCTTGAAATATCCTTCGCCCGTTTCTGTCAGCGTCAGGTGTCGTGTCGTGCGCTGGAAAAGTCGCGCGCCGAGCCGCTCCTCGAGCAGGCTGATACGCTTCGAGACGACCGCAGGCGACAGCCCCATCTCTCGCCCAGCGGCCGACATATTGGCAGTTCGGGCGACGCGGGCAAAAATGTCGAGATCGCTGATGGCGGTCATGGCTGGCGCTCTTTGGAAGATGTCACGGCCGGCACGTCGCAGCGGTGAGGATGCGATGGAACCGCGGCGTGCCCGGCGTTTGGGCGACGAATTGATTACCCGTTGTATCGACGATGGTGTGTCAATCAAAGGGGTCTAAAATATAAGAGCATTTCGGATTCATTGATAATGGCGCGAGGGAGCAATCATCCCTTGCTGCATCGGCGCCGCGACACATTGACCGCGACAGCACCGCGGCAAGCGCTATGATTGGTGTCGCCGCGTAATGTTCACGCGACGGCGTCGGCCGAACGGTGGGAGATGTTCGCCCGTCGGCGCGGGCCGAACGCCTGAAGCGTCGCCGCGAATATGCCGCGAATGTCATGCCAGGAGTGCCGAAACGATGACCCACATCGAGCTGCCCCAACCGGACCGGACCATCCTGGCGCGGCGAGACCAGATCGTCGCCGAATTGACTGCGCTCATGGGAGCCGCTGCCATCGTCGCCGACGAGGATGGTCGGCGCACGTTCGAGACCGACGCGTTGACCGCATATCGCCGCATGCCGCTCGCCGTGGTGCTGCCACGCTCGACAGAAGATGTGGCGCGCGTGCTGCGCTATGCCTACGAGAACCGCATCAAGGTGGTGCCGCGCGGTGCGGGCACGTCACTGTGCGGCGGCGCGCTGCCGGCGGAGGACGCAATCGTCGTCTGCGTGTCGAAGATGAGCCGCGTGCTCGAGATCGACTACGCCTCGCGCTTCGCCCGCGTCGAGGCGGGCATCACCAACCTGGCGATTTCCGCCGCGGTTGGCGAAAAGGGCTTTTTCTATGCGCCCGACCCGTCGAGCCAGCTCGCCTGCACGCTCGCCGGCAACATCGCGATGAACTCGGGCGGCGCGCACTGCCTCAAGTATGGTGTCACCACCAACAACGTGCTCGGCGTCAAGATGGTGCTCATCACTGGCGAGGTGGTGGAGATCGGCGGCGGTCATCTCGATTCTGACGGTTACGACCTGCTGG
>JBKBNR010000075.1:0-10048 GCA_046295315.1 Hyphomicrobiaceae bacterium | reverse complement strand
GCCGACCAACTCCGGTCCCGCCCCCCCGGCGGCCCCCGCGCCCCCGGCTCGCCCGCCGGGGGGCCCCCCCGCGACGCGAGACACCATGACCCGCATCCCTGATTTCTCGACCCTGCCGCTCGCTGGCGAAACGCCGCCCGCCGCCGCCCCGGCAGCGAGCGGCGAGCCCTGGATGACGCCGGAGGGCATTCCGGTGAAGCCGGTCTATGACGAGCGTGACATCGCGGGGCTCGATTTCCTCGACACCTATCCGGGCATCGCGCCGTACCTGCGCGGCCCCTACGCACCGATGTACGTTACGCAGCCGTGGACCATCCGCCAGTACGCCGGGTTCTCGACGGCGGAAGATTCCAACGCCTTCTACCGCCGCAACATCGCCGCCGGGCAAAAGGGCCTCTCCGTCGCCTTCGATCTCGCAACGCACCGCGGCTACGACAGCGATCATCCGCGTGTGCGCGGCGACGTCGGCATGGCGGGCGTCGCGATCGACAGCATTTACGACATGCGGACGCTGTTCTCCGGCATCGCGCTCGAACAGATGAGCGTGTCGATGACCATGAACGGCGCCGTGCTGCCGGTGCTCGCGTTGTTCATCGTCGCAGGCGAAGAGCAGGGCGTCGGGCCGGACAAACTTTCAGGAACGATCCAGAACGACATCCTGAAGGAGTTCATGGTTCGCAATACCTACATCTATCCGCCGGCGCCCTCGATGCGCATCATCTCCGACATCTTCGGCTACACGTCCCAGCACATGCCGAAGTTCAACTCGATCTCGATTTCCGGCTATCACATGCAGGAAGCCGGGGCGACGGCGGATCTCGAACTCGCTTACACGCTCGCCGATGGCGTCGAGTACGCGCGCGCTGGCGTTGCGACCGGGCTCGGCATCGACAAGTTCGCGCCACGCCTGTCGTTCTTCTGGGCGATCGGCATGAACTACTACATGGAGATAGCCAAGATGCGGGCCGCGCGCCTGCTATGGTCGAAGCTCATCCAAAACGAGTTTGCGCCGAAGGATTCCCGTTCGCTATCGCTTAGAACACACTCGCAGACGTCGGGCTGGAGCCTCACCGCGCAGGACGTGTTCAACAACGTCACGCGCACCTGCCTCGAAGCCATGGCGGCGACGCAAGGCCACACGCAATCGCTGCACACCAACGCGCTCGACGAAGCGATCGCCCTGCCGACCGACTTCTCGGCCCGCATCGCGAGGAATACGCAGCTTCTGCTGCAGCAGGAGAGCGGCACGACGCGCACCATCGACCCGTGGGGCGGCAGCTACTTCATCGAGCGCCTGACATATGATCTGGCGGCGAAAGCCTGGGCGCACATCGAGGAGGTCGAGCGTTTGGGCGGCATGGCGAAGGCGATCGCCGCCGGCATCCCGAAGCTGCGCATCGAGGAAGCCGCCGCCCGCACGCAGGCGCGCATCGACAGCGGCCGCCAGACCATCGTCGGCGTCAACAAGTTCCGCGTCCAGAACGACGCCACCATCGACGTGTTGAAGGTCGACAATCGCAGCGTGCGCGAGCAGCAGATCGCCAAGCTCGAACGGCTGCGCGGCGAGCGCAACGAGAAAGACGTGCAGGCCGCGCTCGACGCGCTGACCGAGGGCGCGAAGGGCCGCGCCAACCTGCTCGATCTCGCCGTCAAGGCGGCGCGCGCGAAGGCGACGGTCGGCGAAATCTCGTTCGCACTGGAGAAGGTTTTCACCCGGCATCAGGCCGAGATCCGCGCGATCTCCGGCGTCTACAAGGCGGAGGCGGGCGTGTCGAGCAAGGCGGTCGGAGAGGTGCTGCGCCTCGTTGAAACCTTTGAGAAGGACGAAGGGCGCCGGCCGCGCATCCTCATCGCCAAGATGGGACAGGATGGCCATGACCGCGGCCAGAAGGTGATCGCGTCCGCGTTCGCCGATCTCGGCTTCGACGTCGACATCGGGCCACTGTTCGCGACGCCAGATGAAGCCGCGCGCCAGGCGGTCGAGAACGACGTGCACATCATCGGCGTCTCGTCGCTCGCAGCAGGTCACCTGACGCTGGTGCCGGAACTGCGCGAGGCGCTGGCGAAGGAAGGTCGCGACGACATCATGATCGTCGTCGGCGGCGTCATCCCGCCGGCCGACTACCCGGCGCTGTTCGAAGCGGGGGCAAAGGCAGTGTTCGGCCCCGGCACCAACATCCCGGAGGCCGCCGCCGACCTGATCCACAAGCTCAATGCGCTGCTGGGTCATGAAGCGCGAAGCGCGGCGGAATGATGTCCTCCTGCTGACGCAGCAGCGCTGACACGCGAGCAAGAGTGTCAGCGCGGGGGGGCCACGTGATGCCGCGCCGCCACCTGCGCAACGTCGCTGCGCGGGGTGGCCACGGGATGACCGATGCCCCCCTGGTTCGTCGGTGGAGAACGCGATGGCCCCCTCGCGCAGCCCGAACCTGAAAATCCGCTTCCCAGCGTGTCACGCTACCGAATCGCCGTGTGTCACGCGACTTGCGTTTCTTCCGTCACGGCCCCGCCCTTCCCGCCTCACTTGATCTCGTGGATGCGGAAGTTGAGGCCACCCTTCGGCGTCAGCGTCACGGTGGTGTTGATCGGGGCCGGCACCTGACCGACGTATTCGGGGCGGAACCGGCGCAGCAGCAACGACAGGGCGAGCGTGTTCTCGACCTGGCTCATGGCGCCGCCAATGCACGACCGCTTGCCGGCGCCGAAAGGAATATAGGAATACTTGACCTGCCGCTTGGCGCTCTTGTCGATCCAGCGTTCGGGGCGGAACTCTTCCGGCTCGTCCCAGAACTTCGGGTTGTGCTGCGCGCTGTAGCCGAACAACACGACGCGATCGCCGACGCGGATGTCGACGTTGCCGATTCTGTCGGCCCCGTCCGCGATGCGGATCAGACCCCATACCGGCGGATAGAGACGCATCGTTTCCTGGATCACGGCGCGCGTGTAGGCGAGCGCGGTGTAATCCGCCGCCGTCGGCTCACGGTCGCCGAGAACGGCCTCGCTCTCCTTAATGACGCGATCCGCCGCCTCCGGGTGGATCGACAGCAGATAGAGCGCCCAGGCGAGCGTCAGCGCCGTCGTCTCGGTGCCGGCCCACAGGTACTGCTTGATCTCGTCGATCGCCTGCTGCTGGTCGAACTCCGGGATGCTGGGATCGGCGACGCACTCCTCGATCAGCTTGAGCAGCGTCTTCTCGCGGTTGTCGCGCGGATCGGCGGCGATGACGGCGGGCGGCACCGAAGCCCAGGCTTCCATCGCCTTGGCGGCATCGGCCTCGGTGATTTCGAACTGCTCGCCGGTTTGCTTCTTCTGGCGGATGCCCGCGTGCTCCTGCACGTTGGTGTAAGTCTTCACATATTTGAAGACGACGTGCGGATTGAACGGCATGTCGCGATCGAACAGCGCCTTGCAGATCATGTCGGCGGCGAGCGTCCAGGTCTGCTCGACCATCTCGACGGTTTCGCCCGACTTCGACAGCTCTGCCCACTTCTCCATCTTGGTCTTGATGGCGTCGACGAAGAACGGGATGTAGTCGGCGAACGCATCGGGGTGGAATGCCGGCTGCTGGGGCATGCGGATCTTCTGCCACAACGCACCGTCGTTGGTGATCATCGACTTGCCGAAGATCGGCTTCAGGCCGTCGAAATACTTGATGTAGGTGTCGGCCTTGGAAACCAGAACCTGCTTGAAGAACTCCGGTTCGCTGAGCAGCACGACGCGCTCGCTGCCGAGGTTGATGGCAATCGCCCCACCGTAACGATCGGCCATCTTCATCAGCACCTGCAGCGGGTTGTCGGCGTTGCCCTTATGCAGCGGGGTGAGCTTGAACCAGATGCTCTGCTCCTCGCCGAGCTGGTTGGCGTGGGCGACGTGTGTATCCATGGCGTTCATGCGCTTCTCTCCAAGCCACGACGGTCGACCGGCGATGGTCGCCACCGCTTTCCGGATCGCTTACCCTCGACCTTGCGTCGTCTCGCTCCCCCCAAGGAGCCCCGGCATGGCTGCGCCCGCTCTTCTCTGGCGGGCCGTGATGTGACGCGAAGCCATTTTGGATGCCGAGTTCAACTGGCGGTGACTACACCCGCGACGGCGCCCGCGTCCATGTGGTGAGAACAGGCCGCTTCACTTTGGCGCGAGGGGGGGACCAAAACGCAACGCTCAATAGTTCTCTATACTTGCGGCGTTCAACTTGCGAGTTACGTGAAATCTACTGGTTAATCATCGGTCTGTGGACTGGCGCGCCATGTCGGCCGCGCGGCCGCGACGTCCGAGCGACGATGCGGACCCGCCGCGTTCGCGATGCTATGTGCGGCGTCGACGCGGCGACCGCGCCTCACCCCCTCATGTTAAGGCACGCAATTGAATTCGCGGCGCAACAGCAAAACGCAATGTATACACTGCAAAAATGCAGACCAGGCAAACGCGGGGGCTGAGACATGGCCGCTGGCACATCGAAGGTGGATGAGTCCGTTTTTCACGACCCTCGGGCCTATTACCACGCGCAGGTCGCCGACACACCGCGCTTGTGGCGGCGTCTCGGTGGCGCGCCTAATGTCGCCGGCCTCGATGTGCTCGATTTCGGCTGCGGCCACGGCGCGCTGTCGCGCGACAGCGCCGAGCGCGGGGCCCGGTCGGTGCTCGGCGTCGATCTGTCCGAGCAGCGCATCAGGTTCGCCCGGGATAATGTCCAACCCCTTCACCCGGACGTCATCCGCTTCGAGCTCGCCGATGTGAGGGCGCTGCCACCGGACGAGCATTTCGACGTCGTGATATCGAAAGACACCTTCGAACACGTTTCGCCGTTGCCGGAAACGCTCTCCGCCCTGGTGCAGAGGCTGCGCCCGGCCGGGCGGCTGGTGCTCGGCTTCTCCCCACTCTGGTACAGCCCCTGGGGCGATCACGGAGAACTCGGATCGAAGCTGCCGTGGGCGCACGTCTTCGCCGGTGAAAAGCCCGTGCTCGCACGCTTCAACGAACGCAATGCGAGTTCCTGCACGTCCTTGCCCGAAGCGGGATACAACATGTTGCGGCCGCGCGATTATTTTACAGCTTTCGCCAGTCAGCCGCTGGTCACGGAGCGCCTCGCCATCAACCCCCACGAGGGTGGCGTCAAAGGCGTGATGATGGACATCTTCCGAGCGCTGCGCGCCGTGCCGGGTCTCGAGCCCTATACCACCGTCGGGATCTACGGCGTCTGGCGGAAGACGTGAGCGCGCCGGGCTGAACGCGGATGCGCCACCTCGCTGCGGCGAGGGGAGCGGCGTCATGTCCGGGGCTGATCCAACGGCGGAACAAGCCGATCCAACGGCGGAACAAAGAGTGTCTGCGGGTCGCCGACCGGCACGGTGAACTCGACCTGTCCGTCGTCGACGCGGATCGCACCCGAAGCGACGAGCCGCAAGGCGTTTGGATAGAGCTTGTGTTCCGCCGCCAGAACGCGTGCGCCCAGAGTTTCGGCGTCGTCACCCGGCAGCACCGGCACCGCCGCTTGCGCCACGATCGGCCCGGTATCCATCTCGAGCCGGACGAAATGCACGGTGCAACCGTGAATCTTGACGCCGTCCCGCAGGGCGCGGGCGTGCGTATCGAGACCCGGGTAGGACGGCAGGAGCGAGGGGTGAATGTTGAGTTGGCGGTTGCGCCAGCGGTCGACGAAACCGCCGGTCAGCATGCGCATGAACCCGGCATTGCAGATGAGTTCGGTGCCGAAGTCGAGCAACGTCTGGTGCAGCCGTGCCTCGAACGCCATGCGGGTGGCGTAGTGCTTGTGGTCGATGGCGACCGCCGGAATGCCGGCCGCGCGCGCCCGTTCGAGACCCGCCGCTTCCGGCCGGTTCGAAATCACCGCCACGACGTCCGCCGGATAATGCGGTTGCCGCGCCGCCTCTATCAGCGACACCATGTTGGAGCCACGCCCGGAAATGAGGATCGCGACTCGCCTTTTTGCCTGTGGTGCGTTCGCCATTCGCGTCGTCTAGCATGCGGCGTGCGGCCTGACGAGATCGCGGCGCCGGCGATCCACCGCCAATGTCGGCAGGATTGGCGCGCATCATTGCCGCTCGCGCGCGGTTCCTATATTGAGCCAACAGTCCGATCGACGACTGCCGATCCTGGAGGGCTTTGCCCGTCGGCGCCAGCCCGCAGCACAAACAGAACCCTTCCGTGACGGAACGCTATTTCTCGACCCCGCGCCATGACGCCCTGCGCTACGTCGCCGCCCAGCCGGAGCGGGCGCTGGAGATCGGCTGCGGCACGGGCGCGACGATGGCGGTGCTGCAGCAGCGGCGCAAGCTGGCGCAGGCCGTCGGCGTCGAACTCGATGCCGCCGCCGCCGCCGCGGCACGCCAGCATTTCGACACCGTGATCGAAAGTACCGTCGAGGCCGCGGATTTCGAGGCGCTCATAGCCCCGGCCTCGCTCGACCTCGTGCTCTGCCTCGACGTCTTGGAACACCTCGTCGATCCGTGGACGGTCGTACGCCGCGCTTCGCCACTGCTGAAGCCGGGCGGACGGCTGATCCTGTCGGTGCCCAACATCCGCAACTGGAAGTTCATCTGGCGGCTGTTGTGGCGCGGCGATTTCCACTACCGCGATGCGGGCCTCCTCGACCGCACACATCTGCGCTTCTTCGTGCGCGAGACGGCGCGCGACCTGGCCGCCGCCGGCGGCCTCGTGCCGATCGGCGTACACGATGCGCGCGAATACGGCTCGATCGAGTTCCGCAACCTGCTCAACACCGCCACGTTCGGGGCCACCAGCACGCTGATCGCCAAACAGTGGATCGCCGTCGCAGAGCGCCGGTGAGGAGGCGCGCGCCATGTGGATCGAGCACGTCCTCAGCCGCTTAACCAACCCCGATCACTTGACGCGCGTGGCGCTTGCGGGCCTCATCGCCAAGGGCCGCGCGTCGATCGGCGACCACAGCTACGGCACGCCGAAGGTACGCTTCGCCAGCGCCGCTCGCCTCGGCATCGGCCGCTTCTGCTCATTCGCCGACCGCGTCGAGATCTTCCTCGGCGGCAATCATCGCCTCGACTTCGTCTCGACCTATCCCTTCCACGCTCACCCGAAGCGTTGGCAACGTGGCACGCCCCTGGCGAGCGTTGCGGCGACCAAGGGCGACGTCGTCATCGGCTGCGACGTCTGGATCGGCTCGGGTGCGCGGATCATGTCGGGCGTCAGTATCGGCCACGGCGCGGTCGTCGGTGCCGGCGCCGTGGTCGGCCGCGACGTGCCGCCCTTCGCCATTGTCGCCGGCAATCCGGCCGCTGTCGTGCGGATGCGGTTCAGCGAGGCGCAGATCGCAGGGCTGCTCGAAACGGCGTGGTGGGATTTGCGCGACGACCAGATCGCGGAACTGGCACCGCTGCTGTCGAGCACCGACATCGACGGTCTCATCGACCGTGCGCGGCGCCTGCGCGCGGCGAACGGCGGCGAGGTGCGGACATGAATGATGGTCTCGATGTGCAGCAGACGCCGCCGCACGATCTTGCCGCTGTCACGCGACTGCTCGTCGGATATAACAGCGCCGCGGCGCTGCGTGAGTTCGCCGCCACCGCGCCCGACGATTTGAAAACCCTCGTCGTCGACAATGCCAGCCGCGACGATACGCTCGGCGTTGCCCGCGCGCTCGGCTATCGCACGCTTCCACTCCCCGCCAACTACGGCTATGGCGGCGCCATCATGCGCGGGCTGAAAGCCATCGAAACCGAACTGGTGCTGATCGCCAATCCCGATGTGCGTGTCGGCAGGCCCGCGGTTCTGACTCTCCTCGACGCTGCCCGACGCTACGCCGAGGCCGACGTCTTCGTGCCTGCCATTCGCAAGCCCGACGGGGCAGCGTTCTTCCGTTTCGAAAGCCGCTTCGAACCGCGCGCCACGCGTCGCGAAATACCGAGCGGCGATGCCTGCATCCGCACCCTCAGCGGGGCCGCCATGCTGGTGCGCCGCCGACAATTCCTCGAGCACGGCTTCGACCCGCGCATTTTTCTCTACTTCGAGGACGACGATATCGGCATCGCGTACGGGCGGCAGCAGCGGGCCATCGTCTACATTCCAGACGCTGTCGTGCAGCACGGCGGCGATGCGTCGTCGGCACGATCGCGGGCGACCGAGGACCTGAAGGCCCTGTCATTCGGCTGGTCCTGGGGCTATGTCATGCGTAAGCACGACCTCGGCGATGTCGCGACCGCGCGCCGGTCGGCGATGCTGAAGCTCGTCGGCGCGTTGATGACACTTCGTTTCGAGCGAGCGCGCCGCCAGCGCCTCGTCATCGAGGGGCTCGACCGTTTCGCCTCTGGCGCGCCGGCGCCCTATCTGCCGCCGGATGCCGGAGATGCTTCGCCGTGAGGGTGCGAAACCGCCATTCCATTGCCGCGGCTTCGCCCATGGCTCTTGACACCGCAGCGGATGCCAGGCGGTTTGCCGCGATCGCCATCGCGACGGCGTTGATCGCGGTCGCACTGCGCCTCGGTCTCGGCGCGCGCTGGTTTTCATTCTACGGCGCCGCCAGCGTCGCCATCGTGGCGTTGGCGCCGGTTACCGCAGTCCTCCTCTCCCGTGCCGGCCGGCAGCAGCGGCGCCGCTGGCCGATCTGGAGTCTCGCAGCCGTGACCCTCGCCATTGCGCTGTCGCAGATCGGTTTCTGGCTGTTCTTCTTCTACGGCGGACCTGCCGGACTGGGGGTCGGCATCGGCCGCGCGATGAGCCGGCACCTCATCGATCCACCGATCGCCGTTGCCGGCGCGATCGTGGCCACCGGGTGGTGCGCGGTCGTGTTTTGGCTTTATCTCGTCGAGCCGACCGGGCGCCGCACGAGGACGTGACCCCTGCGCCAGCCCCCGAGCTTCACCGCCGGTCGGTGCGCTTTCGCCACATCCCGCCGGAAACCATGCCACCACTACGACGGACACTCGATCGCATGTCCGGGGAAGGGCCTATAATCAGGCTGGAATGTTCAGTCAGCTTTTCCGCACCACAGAACTCAGGAGCGCTTCATGTCGCGTATCATCAACCTCGCACTCGCCGCCGCCGTTGTCGCCATCACCGCTGGCGCCGCGCATGCCAAGGATTGCGCCAAGGATGTGGTCATCGCCGAGGGTGAGCCCTTCGCTTCGCGCAGTCTCGGCGCCTACCCGAGCTCACTCTTCGCATGGCGCAAGGCGGCGGAAGCCAAGGCCGGCAGCGGCTTTCAGTCGTGGACTTTGGCTGAAGACAAGAAGGTCGATTGCCAGCAACTCAAAGCCGACAGCAAGAAGCGCTGGGTCTGCGTCCGCACCGCGCGCCCGTGCAAGGGCCTGATCGGGACTGCCGAGAAAAAGCCCGAGTTCACCCGCACGCTGCGTCGCGGCGATAGCGGCGAGGATGTCAAGGCGCTGCAGTTTCTGTTGAACGAACTCGGCTACGAACTCGAACTGGACGGCAACTACGGGCGCGGTACGCAGAACGCGGTTCGCGATTTCCAGAAAAAGAACAAGCTGAAAGCCGATGGCAACTTCGGTCCCGACACCGCCACGGTCCTGCTCGCCAAAAGCTGAGCGGCGGGGCCGCCATGATCCCAGGTCAGGAGACAACATGAGCAACCGTTTCACGTCGGCCGCGCGCGTCGCCAGCATGGGCATCCTTGCCGCGCTGATGGCGGTCTCTGCCGCACCGTCCGCCATGGCCGGTGCGGGCCATGCCGCACGCCTCGCCAAGGCCGATGCTGGTAGCGTGCGCGTCGATGTCGGGCATCGCCATTACCGGCGCGCCCATCGGCATCACCGCCACCACTATCGTCACCACGGCTACGTGTATGCGCCCTACACCTATGTGGGCCGCCGTCACCGCCATGTGAACGTCGACGCGCCGTATGCCTTCGTCGACCGCAGCTATCGCGGCGTCCACGTCCGCGCGCCGTTCGTGAACCTGTGGGTCCCGCGCCGTTCGCACTGGTAAGGGGGCGTTGGTCGTCGGTCGCCAATGGCAATCGACGGCGCTGCACAGACAGACGCAGCACAAGCACGTCGTGCGGTGGCGGAGTGGCGAACCGCCAGAACCGCCACCGCAC
>JBKBNR010000074.1:0-10088 GCA_046295315.1 Hyphomicrobiaceae bacterium | reverse complement strand
AGATCAGGCGCGGCGCGACTGTCAAGCTGCGTGACGGCGTGTTCGTGTTCCGCGACGCACCGCTGGTCGTCAAGGACGCCTCGTTGATCGGAGAAGCCGCAGCGCTTTACTTCAAGGGCCAGAACGCGAACTTCACCTTCGAGCGGAAGTCGACGATTTCGCTGAAGGCACCGCAGGACGGGCCGTTGGCAGGTCTCCTGGTCTTCGGCTCGCGCTCGCAACCGGCGAGCCTCACCTATTCCATTCTGAGCGACGACGCGCGCGTGCTGATCGGCACGATCTATATTCCGAAAGGTGAGTTGCGCATCGACGCGACCAGCCCCATCGCCGATCAGTCGGCGTACACGGCCATTGTCGCGGACAAGATGCGGCTCTACGGCGGCCCGCACCTCGTCCTCAACACCAACTACGACCAGACGGACGTGCCGGTGCCGAAGGGCATACGCGGTGCCGGCCAGCCCGTCGCGCTGTCGAGGTAAGCAGACATGGCGCCCGATAAAAATGGCGGCGGCCAAGTGAAAGTGCTGCTGGCCGACGACGATCCGATATTTGCGGCGATCGGCTCGTCGACATTGCGCCGTCGCGGCTGCAACGTCGTCGTTGCTGGCGACGGCGGAATTGCATTCGATGCACTGATGCAGGACTCGTTTGATGTCGCGGTCGTCGACCTCTCGATGCCCGAAGTCGACGGCTTCAGGTTGATCGCGCTCGTCCGATCGACGAGCCGAACCGCACGCCTGCCGATCATCGTTGTGACGGTGCGTGACGACGCGGAAGCCATTGAGGAGGCGCGGCGGCTGGGAGCTAACCTCTTCCTGACGAAGCCCGTCAATTGGGACCGCCTGCACGAGCAGATCCTGAGCCTGGTCGATGCGGCGTGAGGGCGCTGGCCGAGGACCTGCCCCGAGTTCCGGCCGAGTCACTTTCCGGCCAAGTCGCTTTCTGGCCAAGTCGCTTTCGGGCCAAGTCTCCTTCGGGCCAAGTCTTTGATATCGTGTCTGGCGCTCGCGCAACCGAAGATATGGCTGACGTCGGACGGAATGGCCCGAGGAAGCGGACGCGACTGCACCAGGCTCACGATGATCGCGTCACCCCGCGCGATCGGTTGCCGTCGCAAATCGACCTGTCGAATGGCAGCACTGGTGATCCCGGCAGGGCTCGAACCTGCGACCCTCAGTTTAGGAAACTGATGCTCTATCCAGCTGAGCTACGGGACCGATGACGACCGAACGAGCTGGAGCGCCCGCACCCGCGGTTATGGCCGCGCACCCGGCTGAGCGTCAAGCCTCGGCCGGCCACCAGCCTTATGCAACCGCCGCGACGGCGCGACGGACTGCGCCCGACCCCTCGTGCCGGTTGTTTTGCGGTGCAGTAAATCGCGCTGCATTGCAAATGCTTTCGAACTCGCGCGTTTTCCGATCAGTTCGAGGGGCTGCACGACAACTCACCGTTGACGTTGACATGAATTGCCCGCGTAATACCGGCGCGGCATCTGTGCAAATGTTCCGGCATTGCCCAAATTCCGAGACGTGGGGTAATCCAGCGTACGGTTCTTCGACAATTCATCGAACACGGTTCGGAACAACTAGGTGCGTGTGGACGTTGTAGCGTCTGTCGAATGACAACGGAAAAGGGTGGCGGCAGCCATCTGATGCGGTTGTGGCCTCGTCGTTCCCCGTTGTGTCCACTTTGCTGCGTCCAGTAGTCGGGAGTTCGCCGGTGCGATGTCGGACCTGATGGCTCATAGCGAGCAATTGCCCCAGGCCGGAGGCGGCAGGGGCTCGCCACGAAATCCTGGTTTCGCGCAACATCATCCGACGTCAGCGGCCGACTTCGACACGGCGGTGGCGACGCTGGCCGACGCCTCCTCGTCGTCTGCGGGATGTTCGGCCGGGCCGGCCGGGGCCATCGGCCAGCACCAGTTTTCGCTCGTGTTCTGTCCGGAGTTCCCCGCGGGCACGGTTTATCGGCTCGTGCGCAGCGATGAACGCGGCAGTGCGACCCTTTACGAAGGGGTCGCTCTGTCGGAGGCGCCGTCGCTCAACTTGGCCAAGGTGCGCCATCGCGGCGCGCGACTGGGCGCGAACCGCGTGATCCTGGTGCCGCCCTCACCAGCGATCCGCCTGGTTTCCCTCGAACCCTGAAATCAGCGACCATGGGCCGGTGCGGCGGGCCATTCGCCATCAGTTTGACACGCCGCCGCTTAAACTGCGCCGACGCGGGTCGACAAGATCGCGTCATCGCGCACCGAGGATGGATGGCGGACGCCGAGAAATACCTGAAGACATGCCGGCCTGCATCGCGCTGCGGCTGCCTCGGTCGACGTGCGGCCGTGCGGCCGGTCATGGTGCTGTCGATGGTCCTGACACTCTCTGCTGCGGCGTCCAGCACCTTCGCGTTCGAACGACAGGGCACACCGGGCGACACCACGGCGATGCCGCCGTTTCCGACGCCGCATCCCTTACGCGCCAGCCCGTCGCGTAGGACGGCGACGGCGCTCGCGGCAGCCCTGATGCAAGCCGAACGCCGGCAGCCGGTCATGTCGGTCGGCAGCTTGCCGGGTTCCGGATCGCCGCCGGCGCATACCACCCCCTCAATGCCGGAACATGTCGCGGCAGATTCTGCAGCGCCCGCTCGGCTCCACAAGGCGGACGAGGCGACGTCGTCATCGCTGGATCGGACCGACGCTCCCCCGCTTCCCGCGGCATCGCCGCACCGGCTGTCGACGATTGCAGACTTCGATCAGTCGGCAGGCGGGCAGCGTGTCGTGGAACGGGAAGCAACGGGCGCAGCCGAAGCGCCGGCCCCACCTTCCCCACCACAATGGACCGAGGCGGAAATCGAGCTCGCCGCGCGCGAATGCGACGAACTCTTGCAGCCGATCGGCGCGAAGGCCGAGCCGCAACCGCCGCTGCGTGTCGGGGAATGTGGCGCGCCGGCGCCACTCAAAGTGTCGCGCATCGGCAGCGGTGACGGTGTCGCCATACAACCGGCGGCGATACTCAATTGCCGCATGGTTTCGCGCCTGCATCAATGGATCGAGACCGTCGCACAGCCGGCCGCACGGCAGACGTTCGGCGTTGGCATCGTCAGGATCGACAATGCTTCGGCGTATATGTGCCGCAATCGATACAACGACCCGGCGGCGAAGATTTCGGAACATGCGTTCGCCAATGCGCTCGACATATCCGCGTTCGTGCTTTCCGATGGGCGGCGCATCGACGTCAAATCGTTCTGGGGTGCCGAAGTCGCCGCGGCTGCCGCTGCCGAAGTCGCCGCCGCGGCCGCCGCCCGGCGTCTGGCGGCGGAAGCGGCGGCGGCAAAGTCTGAAGGCGAAAAGCGCATCGGTCCGGCAAATCCCGCTGCATCGACAGCCGCAGCGTCCCCGCCGACTGCAATTCTCGCCAAGCGCTCAATGACGGCGGGCCTCGAGGAGGTTCGGCAGAAACCGAACCAGATAAGCGTTCGGCAAATGATCGCACCGAAGGCTGCGCTGGGCGCGCCGGCGGCGCCCTCCGCCGAGCCCGGCACTTCCAGATCGCAAGCCAAAGCGAGCGCTGAAATCGGATTCTTGCGCCAGCTGCATGCGGCGGCCTGCGGAATTTTCTCGACCGTCCTCGGACCGCAAGCCAACGCGGCCCACCACGATCACTTCCACTTCGACCTCAAGGCACGGCGCAGAACTTCCGTTTGCGAGTGAAACGGGCTCCTCCGACCGAGGAACAGTACTCTCAACAAAAGCAATAAAGCTGTACAACGTGGCGGCTGGAATGTTGCCGCTTTGCACCTCTAGAACGCGCATACGTCGGTAGTTGCATAAGCGGCGTTCTTCGTGCCAGGGGATTGATCTAGAAGTGGCGGTATTGCGGGCACTGCTAGCTCCGGAGGGTAAGTTCATGACTCGGAAAGTTTTGGCGGCAGCCATGATGGCCGCCGCGGTCGTTCTGGCGGGCGTTGCGCCGAGCACCGAAGCGCGCCAGGAGCGCTTGGTGCGTATCGCCGAACAGTCGGGCAAGCTCAACGACGGACAACTGATCGTCGATACGCTCAACGCTCGCGGCTCGTTCGGCGCGCTGAGGCTGTACAACCGTGGCGCTCCCGTTCTCATCAACAATGTGCGCGTGGTCTATTCCGACGGGTCGTTTCACGTCGAGGATCGCCGCATCGACCTGCGCAAGGGCGAGCGAACCAAGCCGATCGATGCCGGGCGCGCCGACAAGTTCGTCGATCGCGTGATCATTTCCTACAAGCCGGGCCCTGGCGCCAGCGGACCTGTCATCCTGCAGGTCTACGGCGATCAGGACGCCAGGGGTGCCAAGGCCGTTCGTCCGCCGAAGAGTGAATCCAAGGGCTCCGACAAGCCGGTTGCCGCGGCACCGCCCTCCAATCCGCGCGCGCCGTCGGCGCCGGCGGCCGCTGCGGCGCCGGTTGCCAAGCGCGCTGTCGCAACCACCAAGGCGCCGAGCGAGGGCCGTTGCGTCGGTGAGGGCAATGTTCTGCTGACCCGCGCCAACGTCGGCTTCGGCACCGATCGCGATCGGCTCGTGATCCCGCCGAGCATCGGCAAGTTCGATCGCATCCGGCTCTGCATCTTCGACAACGACATCGATCTTCTCGATCTCAAAGTCACCTTCGCAGGTGGTGAAACCCTCGACCTCCCCTACGCCGGCTTGATCAAAGCCGGGCACCGCACCGAGGGCATGAGCCTCAGGGGTGACAAATTCATCGAAGGCATCGACATCACCTACAAGCGCAGGGAAGGCTCGGTCGGCACCGCTGGCGTCGAGATCTGGGGCGACCTTTCCGAAAAATGGATCGACAGTGACTCCGAGCTGTTCAACGACGGCTGGGTCCGCCTGACATCCGGCAACGCGGTCGGCTTTGTCGGCTTCGAGACCGACATCTCACCCGTGCGCACCCACTCACGCGGGTTCAAGCAAGTTCGCCTTGTCGTGAAGGATCGCGACATCACGCTCGACTACCTCGACCTCAAGTTCGCCGACGGTACGTCGCAGAAGATTTCCGGTGACCGCAAGAAAATCGAACCGGCGACAGGCTTCGGCCCGGTGAAGATCGAGGGCGGCCCCAAGATCATCAAGGAAGTCGAGGCGCGTTATCGTTCGCGCTTCTTCGACCGCAACGCCACGGGCAACGACCGAGCGACGGTGGAAATCTGGGGCAAGCGCTGAGCCGTTACGCCGAACGACATGGCACTGAAAGGCGAGCGACCGTCGTGTCGCTCGCCTTTTTCGTGTCTGGGTCCGCTTGCCTGAACCGCCGTCGCCGACGGCGGTCCGATGAACGTCGCATGACGCTGCCAGGCCAGATGGCCGGCTCATCGGTCGCGGGCAGCCCACCAACGATGTAGACAAATGATTGCCATTCGGACGAATATGTCGGGGGGGGCAATCGCCTGCGCAAGACAGGACATGCGTCCGGCCACGTTACGCCGGGCGGCAAATGATCGCTCGGGTCCCACCGCCTCGGCCGTCATCGAAGGGTCGCGCCGGGTTCGTGCGCGACACCTTGAGATCATTCGCACGCGCGTGTTTCCAGCCTCGCTACGATCACTGGCATCCGACGCCCACTCCGGTCGCACGAGATGCCCGTTTCGCACCGCTGGGACGGCTTTCGGCGCGAGGCGTGCCCGTTGAACGCCGACCGGGGAGCAGCCGGCGGCACAAGCCGTTTGTCGGAGACTTTTCATGCCGTCGATTTATCTCGAACGTGTTCCCATCAAGAATTTCTACCTCGGCTATTTCGGTTTCGATCATCTCCAACTCGTCTTCGAGCCCGACAGCCTGACATCCGCGCCAGTGCCGCAGGAAGGCTGGTTCGTTCTCGAAGGCACACGCAGTGTCACGCCAAACGGCGTGTTTCTCGGCGCTCTCGGCGATACCGGCTCGATGACACTCTACATCGCGACCGGCGGCCTCCGCGGCGAGGCGCTGGAGGCGTCGATCGGCACGCCTGAAACGCGCGGCAGCCGGCTGGTCACCAGCACCGACGCGACGGCCGCCTGGGCGGCGATGGTTCAGCACGCCCAGGACATCGCCGATCATGCCTATCGCTATGTCGGCTACGGCCTGCCGTCGTCACCGACGTCGACGCTGAATTCGACGAGTTTCATCACCTCGGTGATGTACGTCGCCGGTTTCGAGATCACCGACCACCTGCCGCGCGGGCTGCGCTTTTCGCCCGGCACCAACACGCTGCTCGGAGGCTACGACGACGAGCGTTTTCAGATCGCTGAGCACTACGACGCTCTCTATGGCGGCTTCGGCGAGGATGTGTTGTTCGCCTCCGATTCGAGCAACCGCGTCGACCGGCTCTACGGCGGCGGCGACAACGACGAACTGCACTGGTCGGCCGACGTCGACTACATGCACGGTGGCGATCCCTCCCTGTCCTACGCCGAGGATGGCACCGATTCGCTGGTGTTCGAGGGCGCCGGCATTGTGACCTTCGAATTCTTCGAGCACAACGTCCCGCATCGCACGCCCGAGTTCGTTGCCGCCTACAACAACGGCATCGCGTGGCTATTCTCCATCGAGATCATCAAGTGGAACGAAAACTCCGATGTGCTGATCGCGGGGCCCGGTGTGCAACTGACCGACGAGCCGGTGTCGCTCCATCTCGGCGGGCAGGACGCGGGGCGCGGCGACGAACTGTCGCTCGATGGCGCCGGCGCCGGCATGACCATAAACGGTGCCACGTCCACGGCGCATTTCATCAACGCCAACGGTGCCACGGGCGATGCCGGGCTGTGGGTCGAGTCCGTCGAGTGGCTGATCGGTAGCGCGCACGACGACCGCTTCTACGCCGGCGACACCCTGCGCGGCATCGAAGCTGGCGCCGGCAATGATCTCATCGACGTTCACGAGATCGCAGCGCATACGGGCCACAGCCCGCGCGGGTTCGATATCGAAATCGACGGTGGCGACGGCAACGACACGATCGTGGCGTCTGCCGGCCGGACGCTCGCAAACGGTGGTGCGGGTGCCGACAGGTTCGTCGTTTCGGCTCTCACCACGCCCGGGCAAGGCACGGTCGAACTGGTCATCGAGGGCGCCGACGCCAACGACAGCCTGTTCATCGCCTACAATCTCATCAACGGGTCAGGCGCCGGCTACGACGGCTCCAGCCTGATGCAGATCACGGGAGCGGTCGGCACCATCGGCGAACTCATGGGCGATCTGTTCCAGCTGAGTTTCCAGCATCGCACGATGAACCAGATCCATTTCGGGCATAACGAACCGCAGGGAAACATCCTGCTGCTCGGATACATCGGGTTCTACATGGAGGGCGACGACCTCATCGTGCTCATCATGAGTGGCGAGGCGATCACTGAAACCGTGGAGATCGACGATGCCGGCAATACGCGCGTCGAAACCCATATCGGCAGCGACCCCGCCACGTCGACCTACATCCGCATCGTCGACTTCCAGCCGGGCGATCTCGGTTTGCAGTTCATCGATCCGGGCGAGCCCTACTTCGACGAAGGCCTGGGCGTTACGATCTATCCCGATTGGGATTCTGCCGTCTCGCAACTGTACCGGCCGTTTTCGAGCCCGCTCGAGGCGAGGCCGGCGGCGCCGACCAGCGACCCCAACTCCCTCGACAATGCGCCGACGCCGCCGCCGACACGCTTCGACGGCACGCCCGGCGACGACCAGATCTCGCTGGACCAGCCGGCTCGCGTTCAGGCTGGCGCCGGCGACGACACGATCACCATGAGCGGCGCCGGCAACGACACGATCGACGGTGGCGAAGGTGCCGACAGCATGTCCGGCGGCGACGGCAACGACACCTATATCGTCGACAATGCTGGCGACCTCGTCATCGAGGCGTCAGGTGGCGGCAACGACGTGGTGATATCCTCCATCGACCTGGTCCTGGCCGATCATGTCGAGGACCTCTATCTGGCGGGCGCCGCGCGAGCGGGAACGGGCAACGACTTGCGCAACCGGCTGGTGGGATCGGATGGTGACGACACGCTTTCCGGTCTCGGCGGCGGCGACACGCTGCTCGGTGGACGTGGCGACGATGTGCTCATCGGCGGAGACGGGCGCGACGGCTACATGTATTTCCGCGGTGACGGGCATGAGCGCATCGTCGACGGCGGCACCACGCAGGGCGAACCCGACATCGACACGCTCTACCTTTTCGACGGCATTTCCCCCGCCGACGTGACGTTCTTCCGCCTCGCCTCGTCGCCCGACGATCTCATGCTCGCCATTCGTGGTGGCGGCCGCATCACCATCGAGAATTATTTCACCGGTGACGGTTCCGGCATCGACGTCATCCGCTTTGAAAACGGCGTGGTGTGGAACCGCGACGAGATCGACGACAGGGCGGACGACGCACCGATTCTGACCGCCGCGCCGCCCGACGCCCACGACGATCCTGTTCTGCACTATGGCGGCAGCGACTACATCGTGCCGGCGGCGTTGCTGTTGGCCAACGACCGTGCGGCCGCAGGAGCGACGATCTCCATCGTCGCCGTGTCCGAACTGAGCGCCGGCAGCGCGTTCGTCAACGCACAAGGCGACATTCAACTCGTCATGCCACCGGGATACGAGGGCCTGCTCACCTTTACCTACACCATCATGGATGCCGATGGCGGCACCTCGTCAGCCCGCGCCGCCATGACCATCGTCGAGAACGAGGCGCCGGTCGCAACCGCCATCATCCCGCATCAGACTGTCGCCGCCGGACAGTCGTGGAGCATGGCGCTGCCGGCCGGTCTCTTCACCGATGCCGATGGCGACAGGGTCTATGTGTGGGCAACGCTCGCCAACGGCGACAGCTTGCCGGCATGGCTGCGCTTCGACGGACGAACCGGCACGTTCAGCGGCACACCACCGGAAGGCGCGAGCGGCGACCTCGACATCCGCCTGGTTGCCGCCGACGACTACACGCGCTCCCATCTCGATTTCACACTCAGCATCGGCGCGGGTGGCGAACCCGGGGTGACCGTCCAGGGAACGCCCGACAATGAGGAACTGGTGGGCGGCGCCGGCAACGATGTTTTCCTGCTGGCGGCGCAATCGAACGGCTTCGATACCTACAACGGCGGCGGCGGCATCGACACGATCCTCGGCAACCCGTGGAACGACGTCATCGGCATCTGGTCGATCACGAGCATCGAGGTCATCGACCTCGGTGCCGGCGACGACATCATTCGCCTGACCGAGGGCGGCGCCACGCTCGATCTTTCAGGCGTGACGCTGATCGGCGTCGAACTGATCGACGGCGGCGCTGGCAACGACACGATCACCGGATCGAGCGGTCACGACGTCATCCGCGGCAACGCGGGCGACGACACGCTCATCGGCGGCGGTGGCAACGACACGTTTACGATCGTCGGCGGCGCGGAAGGCTTCGACCATTTCGACGGCGGCAGCGGCATCGACACCATCCTCGGCAGCGCCTGGAACGACGTCATCGGCATCGCCTCGCTCGCCAACGTCGAGATCATCGACGCGGGCGCCGGCAACGACACGATCCGCCTGACTGCCGGCAACGACACGCTCGATCTTTCGGGCGTGACGCTGATCGGCGTCGAACTGATCGACGGCGGCACCGGCAACGACACGATCACGGGATCGAGCGGTCACGACGTCATCCGCGGCAACGCGGGCGACGACACGCTCATCGGCGGCGGTGGCAACGACACGTTTACGATCGTCGGCGGCGCGGAAGGATTCGACCATTTCGACGGCGGCAGCGGCACCGACACCATCCTCGGCAGCGCCTGGAACGACGTCATCGGCATCGCCTCGCTCGCCAACGTCGAGATCATCGACGCAGGCGCCGGCAACGACACGATCCGCTTGACCGGCGGCAACGATACGCTCGATCTTTCGGGTGTGACGCTGATTGGCGTCGAACTGATCGACGGCGGCACCGGCAACGACACGATCACGGGATCGAGCGGTCACGATATCATCCGCGGCAACGCGGGCGACGACACGCTCATCGGCGGCGGCGGCAACGACACGTTCACCATTGTCGGCGGCGCGGAGGGGTTCGACCATTTCGACGGCGGCAGCGGCACCGACACCATCCTCGGCAGCGCCTGGAAC
>JBKBNR010000073.1:2699-10219 GCA_046295315.1 Hyphomicrobiaceae bacterium | reverse complement strand
GCGGCGGCAACCACATCGTGCTCGGCGGGCGCACGCCGGCTGACAGCCCGTTCATCCGCCGGCCGGACCTTCTCGGCTCGCTGGTGACGTATTGGCAGAACCATCCGTCGCTGTCGTACATGTTCTCCGGCCTGTTCATCGGCCCGACCAGCCAGGCGCCGCGCGTCGACGAGGGCCGGCACGAAGCGCTTTATGAGCTCGAGATCGCGCTGACGCAGGTGCCCGAGTACGGCCAGGGGTCGATAGCGCCGTGGCTCGTCGACCGGCTGTTCCGCAACCTGCTGGTCGATGTTACGGGCAACACGCACCGCGCCGAGATCTGCATCGACAAACTCTACTCGCCCGACGGTCCGACGGGCCGCCTCGGCCTCGTCGAGTTCCGTTCGTTCGAGATGCCGCCGCACGCGCGCATGAGCTTGGCTCAGCAATTGCTGCTGCGGGCACTGATCGTGATGTTCTGGGAGCGGCCGTATCGCACGCGGTTGGTGCGCTGGGGCACGGCGCTGCACGATCGTTTCATGCTGCCGCATTACCTGTGGACCGACCTTGCCGGCGTTGTCGACGATCTCAAAGCAGCGGGTCTGCCGGTGGAACTGGAATGGTTCCGCCCGCATTATGAATTCCGGTTTCCGCAGTACGGCAAGATCACCGCGCGCGACATTCAGGTCGAGCTGCGCCAGGCCCTCGAGCCGTGGCATGTGCTCGGCGAGGAGGGCGTCGTCGGCGGCACGGCGCGCTATGTCGATTCATCGCTCGAGCGCGTGCAGGTGAAGGTGACCGGCCAGAGCGGCGATCGTTACGTCGTCACCTGCAACGGCCGCACCATACCTCTGACGCCAACGGGCGTGCCGGGCGAAGTGGTGGCGGGCGTGCGCTATCGCGCGTGGTGGCCGCCATCCGCCCTGCACCCGACGATTGCGCCGCATGTACCGTTGACGTTCGACGTGGTCGATACGTGGAGCGGCCGCTCGGTCGGCGGTTGCCGCTATCACGTCTCGCATCCGGGCGGGCGCAACTTCGAAATCTTCCCGGTCAACACCTATGAGGCGGAAGGCCGCCGCCTGGCGCGCTTCGAAACCACCGGCCACACCAGCGGCCCGATGAAGCCCGCGCGTGCGATGGTCAACCCCGACTACCCGCTGACGCTGGATATGCGAAGATTTGATTGAGGGGGTGCGGGGTGCGGAGGGGATTGAGGGAGCGGCCGCTGTTTCGGCGCGTGGCGCTAAGCGTGGTGGTGACCCTAAGCGGCCCTGAGCAGCTGCGGAGACAAAGCGTCTGCAAGTCATCCCGTAGCGGGCTGACGCTCGGGGCACACTTCACGACGCCCCCGTCTTGCGGTGAGCTGGAAAATCAGACACGATAATCTGCTGGGTCTGCTCGTCGAAGCAGTAGCAAATCCGCAAGCAGCGGGATGGGTCCCGCGTGTTTCCGCTGGATTTGATGTGCCAATCAGCTGCAAGGCTGCGCCCGCTCCAGTTAAAATCGTAGGTGTCAGCCCCACACGGCGCGTTCTTGATGCCTTCTTCAAGCACGGCATCACGTAGTGAGCCGTCGCCCCCTTCTATACGACGATCGCGGCAGGTGTTCGCTAGCCAAAGCAGACTACGCGCCACCGCGCCCACATCGGCGAACTCCGGAGCCTTCGCTGCGCGACGGGCGGCAGGCGTCAAAACCAAGCGACCGGCCAAACACGGAGCGGAACTTTCCAAAGCGTTTTGTCAGATGCCATGTCATGTCGGCATGAACGACCGCCACATGAGCGATGCCCAACATGGCGCGAGAGAGCGCAACGACATTGAGCTGCGGATGTTTGTGTTCACTGCCCGCAGGCAAGGTGATGACGAATGTCGGCAGCTCGCGCCTCGGATCGATCAGGTGATCTATCAGCTCGTCCGCGTCGGGGTCATCAGTCACGACCATCGGGTCGGTCGATAGCGGGACAGTCCCACGAACCAGCTTGCAAGCCCCAACAACCTGCTGAACAAGGCCCGGCGTATGCGACTCGATCACCAAGTCGGCTTCAGGTGTGCTGCAAAGCAATCGTGCACTGAAACGAGCCGGTTGATTAGGAAGAAGGCCAACGACCACCTCGGTCGTCCATACGCGCTCGGCCACCGTCTTGTCAGGATCATCGGCGCGGATCGCCCAGATGTACGAGTCCTCGGACGTAAGGCAGACGCCGTTGCTGTTCCGCCCGCCTGAATAATACTCGAAGCCCTCCTTGCGCCATGCTTCTTCGGGCAGCCGCCCACCGCAACGCTTCTGCGCCCATTTCAGAACTTCCTCGATCGCCGTCTTCGCTGCTTCTGCAGGTTCCTCGCTCCGCATCCAACCCGCCACACGCAGCACTTCGTGCTCGCGCACGACGCGCGGCATCCGTTGCGCCACCCGAGCGAGAGCTTCTGCCATGGCGTTGTTCATGCGGTGCCCAATGTCTGCCGAACCCGAAGCGTTCATATCATTTCATTGGGGCTCTATGAAGATTCGCGATCCTTCTAGCACCAGACGCAAATACCGCACTCAAGTGACGGTTCGCAAATGACTGCTTTTGGGCCTCACCGACGGTGGCACCGTTCGACGTAAGCGAGTGTAGAGCGGAAATCGGGGCACAGCCCCCCGTCACCCCCGGCCCTCGAACGGCATTTCGGTCGCCTTGATGGTCATGAACAGCACGTTGGATTCGAGCGGCAGGCTGGCCATGTAGCGCACGGCGCTGGCCACGTCTTCCACCGGCATGCGCGGTTCAACTTTGCGCGTGCCGTCGGCCTGTAGCGCTCCGGGCCCTTTCACCATAGGTTCAGTCAACTCGGTCACCGCGTTGCCGATGTCGATCTGCCCGCAGGCGATCCTGTGCCCGCGACCGTCGAGGGCGATCGACTTGGTGAGCCCGGCGATGGCGTGCTTGGTGGCGGTGTAGGCCGCCGAGTTGGGTCGCGGCGAGTAGGCCGAAATCGAGCCGTTGTTGATGATGCGGCCGCCCTTCGGGTCCTGCCGCTTCATCATGCGGATGGCTTCCTGGCAGCAGAGGAAAACGCCGGTCAGATTGACGTCGACGACTTGCCGCCACGTCTCCAGCGGCAATTCCTCCAGCGGCACGGGCGGCGCGAAGATGCCGGCGTTGTTGAACAGCACGTCGATGCGGCCGAAGGTCTGCGCGGTGGCGACGAACAACGATTTGACTTCCAGCGGATCGGACACGTCTGTGGCGCGCACCAGCATCTCGCCGCCGCCCGATACGGCCATCGACTTGGTCTTTTCGAGTTCCGCCAGCCGGCGACCGGCGAGCACGACGTTGAACCCGTCACCCTGCAACGCCAGCGCGACAGCGCGGCCTATACCCGAACCCGCCCCCGTGACGACCGCGACCTTACCTCTGTTCGACAAGACGTAACTCCTGGAGTGGCGTGGTGCTGAAAAGTCCGGCAAACGCCGCGCAAACTATCACGCGAGTGAGGCGCACAAAACCCCGCACTTGAACGCTGTTTCGGTTGAAAATGTTGCATCGGCGGCCGCAAACGACATTGGGCGCCGCGGGGGCGCCCGTCGTGTGTTGCTGCGGGTCATGTCGACGTCAGCGCGTCGGCACCGGCTTCTCGCCGCGATAGTCGTAGAAGCCGCGCTTGGTCTTGCGGCCGAGCCACCCAGCTTCGACGTACTTCACCAGCAGCGGGCACGGGCGATATTTGCTGTCGGCGAGGCCCTCATAGAGCACCTGCATCACCGACAGGCAGGTATCGAGTCCGATGAAGTCCGCGAGTTCGAGCGGCCCCATGGGGTGATGCGCGCCGAGACGCATGGCCTTGTCGATGCTTTCGACGGTGCCGACGCCCTCATAGAGCGTATAGACCGCCTCGTTGATCATCGGCAGCAGGATGCGGTTGACGATGAAGGCCGGGAAGTCCTCGCTGACCGCCGTCTTCTTGTCGAGGCTCTCGACGAACGACTTGGCGATGGCGAACGTCTCGTCGCCGGTGGCGATGCCACGGATCAACTCGACGAGCTCCATCACCGGCACCGGGTTCATGAAGTGCATCCCGATGAACTGCTCGGGCCGATCCGTCGCGGCCGCGAGGCGCGTGATCGAGATCGACGACGTATTCGACGCCAGCATCGCTTCCGGCTTCAGGTTCGGACACAGTTCGCTGAAGATCTTGCGCTTCAGCGTCTCGTCCTCGGTCGCCGCCTCGATAACGAGATCGCAATCGCCGAAGGCCTTGAAGTCCGGCGCGTACACGATGCGCGCCAGCGCTTCCTCGCGATCTTCTTCGCTGATGATGCCCTTGGCGATCTGGCGTCCCATGTTCGTCGCCATCACACCCAGCGCCCGGTCGACGGCCTCTTTCTTGATATCGTTGAGCGCGACCATGTAGCCGGAAAGCGCGATGACGTGAGCGATGCCGTTGCCCATCTGGCCGGCGCCGATGACACCGATCTTCTTCACCCGTGCGTGAATCGTACCGCTGGCAGATGCGCCGCTGTTCGGCTTGCCTGCAGTCTTTACCGCAGCATCCATGTGAGTTGGTCCTTCTGTCCCGACCGCAATGCCCGAGTTTGGTTTCTCTTGGTTCTGTCTCAGGCTTATCCGAGTTCCTTCGCGAGCTCCGGCAGCGCCGTGAACAAGTCCGCCACCAGTCCGTAGTCCGCCACCTGGAAGATGGGCGCTTCCTCGTCCTTGTTGATCGCCACGATGATCTTGCTGTCTTTCATGCCGGCGAGATGCTGGATCGCACCGGAGATGCCGACGGCGATATAGAGATCGGGCGCGACGACCTTGCCGGTCTGGCCCACCTGCATGTCGTTCGGCACGAAGCCGGCATCGACCGCCGCGCGCGACGCGCCGATGGCCGCGCCGAGCTTGTCGGCGACCGGCTCGATGTAGGTCTTGAAGTTGTCGCCCGACGCGAGGCCGCGCCCGCCGGAAATGATGATCCGCGCGGAGGCCAGTTCCGGCCGGTCGGATTTGGTGAGTTCAGCGCCAGCGAACGACGACAGGCCGACGGCGGCCGGCACTGCTACCTTCTCGACCGGAGCGCTGCCACCGTCGCCCGCGGCGGCGAATGCGGCCGTGCGGACGGTGATGACCTTCTTGGCATCGCGCGAGCGCACCGTCTGGACGGCGTTGCCGGCATAGATCGGCCGCTCGAAGGTATCGGGGCTCTTGACGGCGGTGATGTCGGACACCTGCATGACATCGAGCTTGGCGGCGACACGCGGCAGCACGTTCTTGCCCGAAGCCGTCGCCGGGGCGATCAGCACGTCATACGAGGGCATCAGCGCCAGCAGCACGCCTTCGACTTCCTCCGCCAGCGCGTTGGCGAGGTGCGGTGCGTCGGCGAGCAGAACTTTCGCTACCCCACCGAGCTTGGATGCAGCTTCCGCAACGCCACTGCAGCCGCTGCCCGCCACCAGCACATGAATATCGCCGCCGATGGCTTTCGCCGCCGTCAGCGCCTTGGCCGTTGCGGCGTTGAGTTTGGCGTTGTCGTGTTCGGCGAGAATGAGAACGGTCACGACAGCACCCCCGCTTCGGTCTTGAGCTTGCCGACGAGTTCGGCGACGCTGCCGACCTTGACACCAGCCTGGCGTTTCGCGGGCTCGGCCGTCGCCAGCACCTCGAGGCGCGGCGTGATGTCGACCCCATAGGCTTCGGGCTTTTTCGTATCGAGCGGCTTCTTCTTCGCCTTCATGATGTTGGGAAGCGAGGGATAGCGCGGTTCGTTCAAGCGCAGATCCGTGGTCACGATCGCCGGTAGCTTGAGCGAGAGGGTTTCAAGTCCGCCATCGACTTCACGGGTGACGCTGACCGACCCGTCCGCCAGCGCCACCTTCGACGCGAACGTGCCCTGCGGCCAGCCGAGCAGCGCCGCGAGCATCTGCCCCGTCTGATTGCTGTCGTCGTCGATCGCCTGCTTGCCGAGAATGACCAGACCCGGCTTCTCCTCGTCGACGATAGCCTTGAGGACCTTGGCCACGGCGAGCGGCTCGACCGTCTGTCCCTCGGCGGTTTCGACGAGAATACCCCGATCGGCGCCGATGGCCTGCGCGGTGCGAATGGTGTCCTGGGACTTCGCCGGTCCGATGGAGACGACGACGATCTCGCTCGCGCCGCCCTTTTCCTTGATGCGAACGGCTTCCTCGACGGCGATTTCGTCGAAGGGGTTCATCGACATCTTGACGTTGGCGAGTTCGATGCCCGACCCGTCCGCCTTCACGCGGATTTTGACGTTGTAGTCGACAACTCGCTTCACCGGCACCAGTATCTTCATCTGTCGAGCGATCCCCGAGGCACTTGCTGTTGCGTCATACTTTGGTCGTAAGAGACCCTTTATAGTTTGTAGTCTGAGACCAGAGCGCCGCTTTTCGTCGGCGCACGGTGCCTTGGCGCGTGGCGGCCGCGCGGGCGAGTGAAGCCGAACCGCGCGAGTTGAAAACAGCGTAGGCGCACAGCCTTATGTGTTCGACGGTCGAAGGCGCCCGCCGAGGCAAGCCGGCAGTGGCCGCGACACCCGGATGGCGATCTCGGCGATGTGCGGAACGGCGCCCCCGCTGCTCTTCGCACATGCGAGACGGAAGCCTATTTGCGGGTAACGTCGAAGTCAATGGAACGCTCGGACGAAGACCCCGTGCCATGGCAGCGCAACACAATCGCTGAAAGATTGAATTCCGCGCACGGCCGACTTCGTGCTCAGCGCCGCGCCGCCGCCAGCCCCTTGTCGAACAACGGCACGCCCGGGCGGCGCATGAACAGCACCAGCACCGCGCCGGACACCAGCCCGCCGATGTGCGCCCACCAGGCGATCTGATCGGTCTGCGGCATCATCACCATCACGATCTGCGTCACGACCCAAAGGCCGAGCACGATCGCAGCGCTGATCTGCATCGGAAACACCTTGAACACCAGCACCCACACCCGCACCCGCGGATGCAGCATCAGGTAGGCCGCGATGACGCCCGCGACGGCGCCGCTGGCACCGATCAGCGGCAGCGGCGAGCCCGGCATGAGGAACGCATGGGTGAGGCCGGCGAAAATTCCGCACAGGAGATAGAAGGCGAGAAACTTGGCGTGACCCATGGCGTCCTCGACGTTGTCGCCGAACACCCACAGGAACAGCATGTTGCCGAGCAGATGGAACGCGTCGCCGTGAAAGAACATGTAGGTCAGCAGCGTCAGCCGCTCCGGAACCGCGACCGACTGCGGCAGCTCCCCGATCTGCACGCCGAACAACTCGCCCGGGATGACCGCGAAGCTCGCCACCATCGCCTCGCTGGTGCCCACTACCGACAGCACGAACACGGCGATGTTGGTCAGGATCAGGGCCATCGTGACGTACTGGAAGTGAATGGACTTCAGCGGGTTGTCGTCTTTGACCGGTACGAACACAGCGCCGTTGCTCCCTGAGATGGCCTCGGCGCCGAACCCGTCGATCGACGCGGCTGCGGCGGCCGGGCACTTCCGCATGGCTGCAAAGTGTCGTGGCGGATCAGTGCTGTCCAGCGCAATCGTGACCGCTGGTCAA
>JBKBNR010000073.1:0-2689 GCA_046295315.1 Hyphomicrobiaceae bacterium | reverse complement strand
GGTTTGGACCTTCCGACGACGGCGGACCTGCCGCCCTTCGGCGCGCGCTGCGGCGGCTTATCGGTCGCGACACCTGTCGAGCCGAACCCGCCCGCGCCGCGCGATGTCGCACTCAGCTTTGCCTCCAGCCGCAACTCAGCCCGCGCCACGTCGGCGACAACCATCTGCGCGATGCGTTCGCCGCGCCGTATGACGAACGGTTCCTGCCCGAGGTTGATCAGCAGCACCTTCACTTCCCCGCGATAATCGGCGTCGATCGTGCCGGGGCTGTTCAGCACCGTGACACCGTGCTTCATCGCCAGACCCGAGCGCGGGCGCACCTGAGCTTCCGTGCCTTTGGGAAGCTCGACGATCACGCCGGTCGGCACCAAACACCGCTCGCCGGGACCGAGTGAGAGAGGCTCGGCTTCGGCGACCGCCGCGACGAGATCGAGGCCCGCCGCCTCCGCACTCTGATAGGCCGGCAGCGGCAGGCCTTCGGCGTGCGGCAGCCGCACGATGCCGACCACCAGGTGGCGCGCACGGCGCGCAGTCTTGCGTTCCAGCACAGAAGTTGCCTTTTTCGACGTCTTGGTGGGCGACGGCTTCACCTTGCCGCCGCTCATCGCGCGGCCTCGTCACGGCTGCGGGCGACATGCCGCGCGATCCTCTCGACGAGCTTGGCGGCCACACCCGCCTTGCTCATCACCGGCCAACTCTCGACACCAGCGCGGCTGACGATGTGGACGGTGTTGGCATCGCCGCCCATGACGCCTGTCTGCGGCGACACGTCGTTGGCGACGATCCAATCGGCGCCCTTCTTTTCCAGCTTGCGGGTCGCGTAGGCAATCACCTGTTCGGTTTCCGCGGCGAAGCCGACGACCAGCGCCGGACGTTTGCGGCCCTTGGCCGTCGCAACCGTGCGCAGGATGTCGGGGTTCTCGGTCAGCACCAACGATGGCACGCGGGCTCCCTCGGCCTTTTTGATCTTTTCCGCCCCGGCGTTCTCGACCCGCCAATCGGCGACCGCTGCGGCGAATATGCCGATGTCGGCGGGCAGAGCGGCCTGCACCCCGGCCAGCATCTCTGCCGCGGTTTCGACATGGACCACATCGACGCCCGCGGGATCGGGGATCGCGACGGGTCCCGATACCAGCGTGACCCGCGCGCCGGCCCGTGCCGCGGCCGCCGCAATGGCGTGGCCCTGCTTGCCGGACGAGCGATTGGCGATGTAGCGCACCGGGTCGATGGGCTCGTGCGTCGGGCCGCTTGTGACGAGAACGTGCAGCCCGCTGAGAGGGCCTACCTGTCCAGTCCGTCCGACGCCGGGGCCTGACGCGAGAAGTGCTTCGATCCGCTCGACGAGTTCTGGAACCTCAGGCAGGCGACCCGCGCCCGCCTCGCCGCGCTCCGCCATCTCGCCGACCTTGGGCTCGATGACGTGAATGCCATCCGCCTCGAGTTGGGCGACGTTGCGCCGCGTCGCCGGGTGCTGCCACATACGCGGGTTCATCGCTGGCGCAATCAACACCGGCTTGTCCGTCGCCATCAGCACGGTGGAGGCGAGGTCGTCGGCATGGCCACCAGCCATCTTCGCGATCAGGTCCGCCGTCGCAGGAGCCACGACGATCAGGTCCGCCTCGCGCGACAAGCGGATGTGTCCGATCTCGTGCTCGGCATCGAGATCGAACAGGTTGGTGAACACCGGCTCGTTCGACAGCGCGCCGACCGACAACGGCGTCACGAACTGTTCGGCGGCGCGCGTCAGCACCGCGCGCACCGTAACGCCGCGCTCCTTCAAGCGCCGGATCAAGTCCAAGCACTTGTAGGCTGCGATACCGCCGCCGATGATGAGAACGATGCGTTTGCCGGTCATGCGAGGGGCCACGTTTTTTGGGTCGAAACACGGAGTCGAGGACCGGAGCAATAGCACGACCACGCCCGCGTCAGCACCCGGTGCACGCCGCCGTCAGCCCGCAGCTTCGACGCCGTCCATGCGCATGGCGAGACCAGCCGCCGCCATGTGCCGCTTGGCCTCGCCGATCGTATAGGTGCCGAAGTGGAAGATCGAGGCGGCAAGCACGGCGCTGGCATGGCCCTCGGCGACACCGCCGACCAGATGGTCGAGATTACCGACGCCGCCCGAGGCGATCACCGGCACGCTGACGGCATCGGCGATGGCGCGCGTCAAGCCGATGTCGAAGCCCGCCTTGGTGCCGTCACGGTCCATGCTGGTGAGCAGAATTTCGCCGGCGCCGAGCGCCACGACCTCTGTCGCATATTCGACCGCGTCGATGCCGGTGGGCTTGCGGCCGCCGTGGGTGAAGATTTCCCAACGGTCGGCCTCCCCAGTCTCCGACACCTTCTTGGCGTCGATGGCAACGACGATGCACTGCGCGCCGAACTTCTCGCTCGCTTCCTTCACGAACTGGCGGTTGAACACCGCCGCCGTGTTGATCGAAACCTTGTCGGCACCGGCTTCGAGCAACTTGCGGATGTCGTCGACCGTGCGCACGCCACCACCGACTGTGAGCGGCATGAAGCAGCGCTCCGCCGTCGCTTCGACAATGTGGAAAATGGTATCGCGGTTTTCGTGGCTCGCCGTGATGTCGAGAAAGCAGAGTTCGTCGGCACCCGCGGCATCATAAGCTGCAGCGGCTTCGACGGGATCGCCAGCGTCGATCAGATCGACGAAATTGACGCCCTTGAC
>JBKBNR010000072.1:0-10274 GCA_046295315.1 Hyphomicrobiaceae bacterium | reverse complement strand
CGGTGGCGAGATGCACGCGGGGGACCAGGTTTCTTCCCGGTGCACGAAACAGGCGGGACTCTCTTCACCCCGTTAAGGGTCGATTAACCGGTTAAGGGTTAATCAAGGAGGGAGTGTGAGGTGCGTTATGATCAAGCGTTTCCAGGACTTTGCGGATGCGGGCGGTCGCGGTGCGACCAGCGCGCGCGCCGCCGTCGTTTGCGCCGTCCTTCTGGTCGGCGGTTGCAGCGCCGATCTCGGCCGCTTCGACTTCCCAAGCTCCAATCTCAATGCGCGCGACGGCCCCCCCCCCGTCCCCGTGCACCCCGGGGGGGGCGCCGGGTCCCCCCCCCACGACGACCGTGAGCCGGAGGGCGACAACGGCCGGCCGGGCAACTACAGCGGCGGCACCTACGTCCCGCCGCGCGCGTCCGACAACGGCCGGCGCGTCGATATGGCGGCGCTGCCCGAGCCTGCGCAGCCGGGCCGTGACCGCTACACCTCACCGGCAGGCGCCGGCAGCGAGCGCGGTTGGAACCGCTCGCCGCGCGGCGTCGGCTCGGAGGACGATTATGCCGCCGCTTCGTCGCGTTCGCGTGGCCAGGCGCCGGTTGCGGCGACCCCGGGTTCCACCATCGAAGTTCAGCGCGGCGACACGCTCTACGGCATCGCGCGGCGTCATGGCGTGACGGTGCAGGCGCTGATGAGTACCAACAGCCTTTCGAATTCGACGTTGCGGCCGGGGCAACAACTCCGCCTGCCGAACGGTGCAGAGCCGGTTTCGAGCAACATCGACGTGCCGCGGCGGCGCGAGCCCGAGGCCTCGGTGGTCGAAGCCAACCCGCCCGCTGGCTGGAACGGCACGCACACGGTGCAGTCGGGCGACAGCCTCTACAAGATTGCGCGGCAGCACGGCATCAAGGTCGCCGAGCTGCAGAGCGCAAATGGCATCGCGAATCCGCGCCAGTTGAAGCCGGGCATGAGCCTGCGCGTGCCGGGTTCGGGCGGTGTGTCGCCGGTCGCCTCCGCGACCGCCACCTTCGATCCCGCACGAACCGAGCCTGCCGAAGCGCCGCCGCGCGTCGTTCGCTCGACGACGCAGCCGACGATGATCAACGGCAGCGAGCGCCGTGTCGCGGCATTGGAGGATCGCGCCACGGCGAGCGACGTGACGCCGACATCGGTGCGCACGGCCGCCGTTACGCCGGCGATGGTCGGCACCGAGAAGCTGCGCTGGCCGGCGAAGGGCAAGATTTTGTCGGGCTTCGGCCAGCGGGTCGATGGTACGCACAACGACGGCATCAACATCGCGGTGCCGCAGGGCGCCGATGTTCACGCCGCCGAGGAAGGCGAGGTCGCGTATGCCGGCTCCGAGCTGAAAGGCTATGGCAACCTGATCCTGCTGCGGCACGACAACGGCTGGGTGACGGCCTACGCGCACAACGATCAGTTACTGGTCAAGCGCGGCGACAAGGTGCGGCGCGGCGACATCATCGCCAAGGCCGGCAAGTCGGGTCAGGTGGACCAGCCGCAACTGCACTTCGAGTTGCGACAGGGCTCCAAGCCGGTCGATCCGCTGCCCTACCTCGAACGGCTGTAACTCATCGGCGGACGGGTGTTTTGCAAAGCCACGAGGGCACCAGGCCCGGCTCTCACGAGTCGGGCCTTGTGCTATTCCGGTTTCAACGGTTGCCCGAGGCGGCCGGCGAGGTCCTGTATGAACTGCCAGGCGACGCGGCCGGAGCGCGCGCCGCGCGTGATCGACCATTCGAGCGCTTCCCGCCGCAGCGTTTCCGCGTCGATCAGCAGCCCGTGGTGGGCGACGTAACCTGTCACCATGTCGAGATACTGATCCTGACTGGTGTTGTGGAAGCCGAGCCACAAGCCGAAACGATCCGACAGCGACACCTTTTCCTCGACCGCCTCAGCCGGATTGATGGCCGTCGAGCGCTCGTTCTCCATCATGTCGCGGGGCATCAGGTGCCGGCGGTTGGACGTGGCGTAGAAGATGACGTTGTCCGGACGACCCTCGATGCCGCCTTCGAGCACTGCTTTCAGCGACTTGTAGCTGGTGTCGTCCTTGTCGAACGACAGGTCGTCGCAGAACACGATGAAGCGATGCGACGAGCCGCGCATGTGGGCGAGGCAGCGCGGCAGCGTGCCGATGTCCTCGCGATGGATCTCGACCAGTTTCAATCCGGCGGCTTGGCCCGCGAGGCGCGCTGAGACGGCGGCGTGAGCGGACTTGACCAGCGACGACTTGCCGGTGCCGCGCGCGCCCCACAGCAGGGCGTTGTTGGCCGGCAATCCGCGCGCGAAGCGATCGGTGTTGTCGAGCAGCAGCGATGCCGTATGGTCGATGCCCTTGAGCAGCGCCAGCGGCACGCGGTTGATGCGCGCTACGGCCAAGAACGCCTCCGGCGACGGCTGCCACACGAAACCCTCGGCGGCGGTGAAATCCGGCGCAGCGGGTGGCGGCGGGGCGAGGCGCTCCAGTGCCGCCGCGATGCGCGCCAACGGGTCGGCGCCAGCGGGGGCGGGCGACGCATCCAAGCCGGAGGCTGGCGGCGCGAGGTGCCTCGGCAACTTGTCGGTCGGCATGTCGAAATTCCGCTTTCGGCGCTTGGCGATGTCGGCGGGCGTCTGTTTATCCGCTCTGCCGCCGGCTTGGCGAGTGTTTATTCAGCCCCGTGCAGCAGCCGGCCGCCGGCTGCCGATAGCTCTGCTGGTGCTCTGTCCCGGTTGCAATCAGGCCACACGACACTATAGTCGCGCCGGAATTCGATCCGAACCAGAGAATCGGGGTCGCCGGTGCAAACCGGCGCTGAGATCGCTGACGACGCAGGGCTTTTTCGGCAGCAACAACATCGCTACTCCGAGAACCCGACGATGCCCTGCCGGTTGGTGCCTTGCGGTGCCCGCTGACCAGGGCTACATGCGCGTTTCACCTCGCCACGAGGCGGGTGAGCGCCGCCAACTGGCCGCCAAGCGTTCGTTTGCCCACTCTGCAAGCCAAGGAAACCGAAATGGACTTCATCATCACACCGGCGTTCGCTCAAGGTGCGGGGGCAAGCGACCCGATCACCAGCCTCATCATCCCGATGACCTTGATGATCGCGATTTTCTATTTCCTCATCATCCGTCCGCAGCAGACCCGCGCCAAGCAGCATCGCGAGATGATCGAGAAGGTGCGCCGCGGCGACACCGTCATTACGTCGGGCGGCTTCGTCGGCCGCGTCACCAAGGTGACGGACGCCTCCGACGAGATTGAGGTCGAACTGACCGAGACCATGCGCGTGCGGGTGCTCAAAAGCACGCTGATGGACGTCCGCTCCAAGGGCGAGCCCGTCAAGGAGTGAAGTTTCCGCGCGGCCGGCGACGTCCTCGATCGCTGAGCGTCGCGCGCTGGTGCCACTGAATGTTCAGCTCCCTCCGGCCTTGCCGGACAAGTGAGGCCGCAAGTTCATGCTGCAGTTCAGCCGATGGAAGATCATAGCGATCGCACTGACGTGCCTCGCCGGCATCGTGTTCGCGCTGCCGAATTTCTTCGCCAGGGAAACCGTCGACAAGTGGCCGGATTGGCTGCCGAAGAAGCAACTGAACCTCGGCCTCGATCTCAGGGGCGGCGCGCATCTGCTGTTGGCGATGGACGCAGGCGAATTGCGCCGCGACTGGCTGCAGAACATTCGCGAGGACGTGCGGCGTCAGTTGCGGGACGCGAAGATCGGCTTCACCGGCATCGGCATCGTCGGCGACGCGATCCAGGTGACGCTGTTGAAGCCCGAAGAGACCGACAGGGCCGAAGCCGAGCTGCGCAAGCTGATCCAGCCGCTCGGCAGCATCATGCTCGGTTCGAGCGGCAACAATCTGACGGTCGAACGCGCGGCGACGCCGGGCCAACTCACGGTGTCGCCAACGGCGCAGGCGTTCACCGAGCGCTTGTCGAGTGCTGCCGGAGCCGCCGTCGAAACCGTCAACCGCCGCGTCAATTCGCTCGGTACGACGGAGCCGAACATCGTCCGCCAGGGCACCGACCGCATTCTCGTGCAAGTGCCGGGCTACGACGACACGAAAGCGCTGAAGGATCTGATCGGCAAGACGGCCAAGTTGACGTTCCACGACGTGCACCCGACGATCAGCGGCACCGAGGCGCAACAGTCGCGCGTGCCGATCGGCTACAAGGTCTATCCGTCCGAGGAAGCCGGCCAAGCCCCGTTGTTGCTGCGTGAGGTTCCCGTCGTGCCGGGCGACGATCTCGTCGATGCGCAACCGGGCTTCGACCAGCGCACCAACGAGCCGATCATCTCGTTCCGCTTCAACCAATCGGGTGCGCGCAAGTTCGGTTCCTTCACCCGCGACAACGTCGGCCGGCCGTTCGCCATCGTGCTCGACAACAAGGTGCTGTCCGCGCCCGTGATCCGTGAGCCGATTCTCGGCGGTTCGGGACAGATTTCGGGCTCTTTCACCACAGCGACCGCCAACCAGCTTGCCATTCAGCTGCGTTCGGGCGCTTTGCCGACGCCGCTGACCGTCATCGAGGAGCGGACCGTCGGCCCGTCGCTCGGGCACGACTCGATCGAGGCGGGGACACGCGCCGGCATCATCGGCGCCGTGGCGACGCTGCTGATGACCGTTACGATCTACGGCACATTCGGCGTCTATGCCGTCATCGGCCTCATCATCAACGGCTTCCTGATCGTCGGACTGATGAGTGCGATCGGCTCGACGCTGACGCTGCCCGGCATCGCCGGTCTGGTGCTCACCATCGGCATGGCAGTCGACGCCAACGTGCTCATCTTCGAACGCCTTCGAGAAGAGTTGCGCGCCGGCAAGAGTCCGATCGCGGCGATCGACGCCGGTTTCAGCCGCGCCATCGTCACCATTGCCGACAGCCAGCTGACGACTCTGGTCGCGGCGTTCATCATGTTCTGGCTTGGCTCCGGACCGATCCGCGGCTTCGCCGTCACGCTGACCATCGGCATCTTCACGTCGGTGTTCACGGCTGTCACCGTGACGCGGCTGCTGATCTCGCTGTGGCTGCGCAACGCCAAGTCGCACAAAGGCAAGATCACCGTTCCGGTCTGATCCGTTCAATCAGCAATCGCCGTTGCCGACAGGCGGCCGGCCGACGAGGCAAACAATGTTTCTGGTTCCAGACTTCAAGGGTCGCGATTTCTTTCCGCACGGCTCGCGTTTTGATTTCATGCGCTTCAAGGGTCCGGCGTTCTTCCTGTCGCTGGTTGCCATGGCGCTTTCGCTCGGGCTGTTCTTCGTCAAGGGGCTGAATTACGGCGTCGACTTCAAAGGCGGATCACTCATCGAAGTGCAGTCGAAGAGCGGCCCGGCGGACGTTGGCGCGATCCGCAACATCGTCGGCGGTCTCGGTCTCGGCGATGTCCAAATCCAGAGCTTCGGCTCTCCATCGGACGTTCTGATCCGCGTGGCCGAGCAGCCGGGCGGCGAAGCGGCGCAGCAGGAAACCCTCAACAAGGTGCTCAACGCATTGGGCGACGGCTACGTGCAGCGCCGCGTCGAGGTGGTGGGGCCTGCGGTTTCGAGCGAACTGCGCATGACCGGCACCATCGCGGTTATCGCATCGCTGCTGGCGATCATCATCTATGTCTGGTTCCGGTTCGAATGGCAGTTCGCCGTCGGCACCATCGTGGCGTTGACGCACGACGTCCTCGTGACCGTCGGGTTGTTCTCTCTGTTCGAACTCGGCTTCGATCTCGCCATCGTCGCGGCGCTGCTGACGATTCTCGGTTACTCGGTCAACGACACGGTCGTGGTGTCCGACCGCATTCGAGAGAACCTGCGCAAGTACAAAAAGATGGATCTGACAGAGTTGCTCAACCTGTCGATCAACGAGACGCTGTCGCGTACCATTCTCACCGGCCTGACGACACTGGCCGTGCTGACCGCGCTCTACATTTTCGGCGGCGAGGTGATTCGCAACTTCACCTTCGCCATGCTGTTCGGCGTCATCATCGGCACCTACTCGTCGATCTTCATCGCAGCGCCGCTGCTCGGTTATCTCGGTGTCAAACGCGACTGGTCGGGCGAGGCGAGCAAGACCGGCAAGCCCGTGGCCGGCAAGACGTAAGGGTTCGCCGAGCGTATCACGAGGTGCCCGTCGAGCGGAATCGAGGGAGTGGCGCGCCATGGCGGACCAACCGCGATATCCATACCCTGCGGCGATCGACACCTATGGCAACGGCGGCTTTCGCTTCGCCGGCATGAGCCACCGCGGTTCGATCCTGTGTCTGCCGAGCGGCATACATGGATGGCCCGTCGCGGATGCCGCTTTGCTGGCCGCGAAGCACTTCGATGCCGTACTGGCCGAAGCCGAGGGCATCGAGCTGTTGCTGATCGGGGTCGGGCCGCAACTCGTCATGCCCTCGGCGGGCGCACTGGAGCCGTTGCGCGCATTCGGTCTGGCCTTCGAGCCGATGAGCACCGGGGCCGCGGCCAGGACGTACAACATCCTGCTCGGTGAAAAGCGCCGCGTCGCCGCGGCGCTGATCGCGGTTTCCTGAGGCGAGGTAGGAGGCACCCATGAACCGCTTCGCGACAAGCCCTCTGCCCGCCCTCGCGCTCGGTGCGCTTCTTGTGGCGGCACTATCGGCCGTGATGATCTCGGAGTACGGCGTCGACGTGGCGCTCGGTGTTGCCGCCCGCTTCCTGCATGTCGCGGGGGCGATCGTGTGGGGCGGCATGATCGTATTCGTCAACGTCGTGCAGCTTGCAGCCCTGGCGGCGGCAAGCGACGCCGAGCGGCCGGTGATCGTGCGCCGTATCGTGCCGGGATCGACGCGCCTGTTCACCATCGCCGCCGACGTCACGCTCGCGACGGGGCTCGCCATGACATGGCCGGTCCACCAATCGCTGCCCCACCGGCCGATGCTGATGCTCGGTATCCTCGGCGGCATCGCCATGTGGGCGATCGTCCGTGTCGTGCTGCGCCCGGCGATCGCGCGCATCACGGGCGAGGTTGCCGCGACGGACGCCGAGAAAGCGGCGGCGCGTGCCCGGGTGGCTCTCTACGCGCGGGTCAATCTTGCGCTGCTGCTGCCGGTGACACTGGCGATGCTGGTGGCGTCGCATGCGGGCGGCTGAACGCGGAGCATCTGCGCGATGGCATCCGTCGTGACTGACGACGCCGCAACATGGTCCATGATCGTCGAGACGGCGCGCACCAACGCGCACGATTATTACCTCTCGGCGTTGCTGGCGCCGCGCGCGGTCCGCAACGATCTCATCGTCATGGCGGCGTTCGAGGGCGAACTGGATCGCATCGCGCCGATGGTGAGCGAGCCGATCCGCGGCGAGTTCCGATTGCAGTGGTGGCGCGACCGGATGGCTACCTCGGCTATCGGTGAGGCGAGCGGCAACCCGATCGCCGATGCCATCGCCGATGTCGTTCGCCGGCGCGCGCTACCCCTCGATGGGTTGCAGGCGAGCATCGATGCGAGATCGGCGGCGCTTGCGCCTGAGGAATACGTCGCTACCGAAGCCGCGTTCACCGCGTTTCTGGATGCGAGCGAAGGCGCCGCCATGTTGCGGGCGGCGCGGATCATGACGGGTAACGTCGAGAAACCCCGCGCGCGGCAGGTCATCGAGGCGGCGGGACGGGCGCGCGCGCTCGCCATGCTGGCAGCGGCGGCGGGCCGTGGCGAGGCCAGCGCGCGCCGGTTGCTCGAGCATGCCGCCGGCGCAGCGCTACTATGCGCTGATCGCAACGCGGCTCCAGCAACGGCATTGGTCGAACGTGCGCGCGCGCAACTCGATGTAGTGCGGCAACTGTTGCCCGGACAATCGAAGGCCATCCGCCTCGCCGCGCTGCCTGTCGCCCTCGTTGAGCCCTATTTGCAGGGTTCGCAGGGTGAGGCTGAATCGGTGAGCGTGCTGCCGATCGTCCGGCTGTGGCGACTGTGGCGCATGGCGCGGCTGGCCAAGCTGTAGAACATTCGTCCGACAACCGGGCGCATGGCGCCCCATGAGTGGATGACGTGACCCCTATGAGACGGAATTCGACGCGCATGTTCGCCAATCGATCGCAGGTGTGGTATGCCTCGCTCGTTCTCGGGACATTCGTCGCGGGGTCCGCGACGGCTCAATCGGCTGGCGGATACGCACCCGGCGGCCCGCTGATCGTCGCCCCCGATGGCGCGCCACTGGCGGCGGGCGGCAAGCCGGCCGGGGCGGCCGCTGACACAGTTCCCGCAGCGCCCGCCATGGATGCCGAGAGCATTGGCCGCATCATCGAGAAGGCGCCAGCGGGGAGAGCTGATGTCGACCTGATTTTGGACGGCGGTTCGAAGCCTTCCATCACCTGGCGCCTCGTCAACCCATTCCGCTTCTTCACCGATCCGCGCGACACGGAGGTGCATCGCGCCACCTACGAGGCCTTGCGCCCCGGTGAGCGGCTGACCCCCGTGCTGTCGGCGGAACGCGCGCTGGCCTCCCGGCACGATGACGGCTGGGCGGCAACGATGATCGACCGCACCTGCTGGGATGGGGACAAGAACCGATACGTTTGCAGCGCCTACGACGATTACATGAACCCCAAGACGCACGCGGTTCGTATTGCGGTCGACGGCATCGCGGAAGCCGCGGCGGTCGAGTGTCAATGGTCGATCGTGCCGCACAAGGGCTCCGACGATGTCGCGCCGACCACACTCCTGCAGTCTTGCGCGAAGCCGCTCGACGTCGAGGTGCCATATCCTGCCGGCAGTGCCGTCACGCTCAGCATCGGCGGTCTCGAGGTGGCGCGCGAGACGATCGCCGTCCGTGATCTCCTGATCGTCGGCATGGGCGACAGCTTCGCCTCCGGCGAAGGCAACCCCGATGTGCCGGTTCGTTTCTCGCGTGAGCGTGCTGCCACCTACGGCGGCAACAAACAGGAGCCGACGGCGGTGGTCGGCTATCCGGCGCGCGTCGGCGCGTGGTCGAAGATCGGCGACAAGGAATTCATCAAGGCCAACGCCCGCTGGCTCGATCAGGCGTGCCACCGCTCGCTCTATTCGCATCAGCTTCGCGCGGCGCTGCAACTCGCGATCGAGGAACCGCATCGCGCGGTGACCTTCGTCGGTCTCGCGTGCTCGGGCGCGGAGGTCACCGAGGGCCTGTTCTTGCGCTACAAGGGCAACGAGTGGGTGCCGAACCCGCCCGACCTGTCGCAGATTTCGGCGGCGGCCGTCGCGCAGTGCGGCAAGGATGCCGCCGAGCCGCAGGATCTGCCCGAGGCCTACCACATGAAGGGCGCGGTGCCGGAATTGCAGGGCGGCCTCGTGCTGTACAAGTGCCCCGTGGAGAAGGCCCGCAAGATCGACCTCGTGTTCGTCTCGATCGGCGGTAACGACGTCGGCTTCGCGCGCATTCTCGCCAACGCCATTCTCACCGATCAGTCGATGCTGCGAAAGCTCGGCGGCTGGATGGGGCAGGTGCACGGCCAGTCGCAGGCGACGCCGCTGATGCGGGCCCTGGACGAGCGTTACAAATCGCTCAATCGGGCGCTGCACAATATCCTGCATTTGCCGTGGCGTGAGACCGACCGGGTCCTGCTGACGGGGTATCCGGGTCTGGCGCTGCTCGGCGACGGACGCGGTGTGTGCCCCGATGGCGCCGCCGGCATGGATGTCGTCAAGGATTTCAGTCTCAACTCCGCCAAGGTGCGCGAGGGTGTTTGGATTTCGGACCGGCTGCATCGCATCATGCAAGGCAGCGCCAAGCGCCACGGCTGGACGATGGTCGAGGCGCATCGTCCGGCCTTCTTCGATCGCGGCATTTGCGCCGGTTTCTCCGATAACTCGTTTTCGATCGCCGATGACCTGAGGCTGCCGCGCAAGATCGACGGCCAATGGGTGCCCTACAACCCGGCCGACTATCAGCCCTATGCCATGCGACAGCGCTGGTTCCGCACGCCGAACGATGCGTTCCTCACCGGCAATTTTCACGTGTCGCAGTCGATCCTGCAGAAGGCGCTGAAGCTCGAGAGCCTGTCGTGGTTCCAGCTCGTGCTGGCGGCGACATACTCGGGCGCGTTCCATCCGACCGCCGAAGGCCACGCGGCTATCGCCGATGCCGTTGTCGAACGGTCACGCGGGGTGCTGGCGCGCTACGGTCAGGGCCCGAAGAAGCGGCCCGACATGATCGCGGAGCCCAACTGAAGCCCGCGAGGTGAGCGGCGGACGCGCGGTGCGTGGTGCGTGGTGTGCGGTGTGGTATGCTCCGCGCCACGCCACGCCACGTCCCAACCGCAACCCGAGACCCTTGCCCATGACCGAGCAACTCGT
>JBKBNR010000071.1:0-10305 GCA_046295315.1 Hyphomicrobiaceae bacterium | reverse complement strand
AATCAGCTCAACTCAGCTCAGCGCCGGAATGTTGCGCTGGATCAGGGCCGCTTCGACGGTGTTCTTCAGCAGGCAGGCGATCGTCATCGGGCCGACACCGCCGGGAACCGGCGTGATGGCGCCGGCGACGGCCGCACAGCTCGCGTAGTCGCAATCGCCGACCAGCTTCGTCTTGCCGTCGCCCTTCGGAACGCGGTTGATGCCGACGTCGATGACAATCGCGCCCGGCTTGATCCAGTCGCCCTTGACGAACTCGGGGATGCCGACGGCGGCGATGACGAGATCGGCGCGGCGCACCACGCCCGGCAGGTCCTTGGTCTTGGAATGCGCGATGGTGACGGTGCAGCTCTGCGCCAACAGCAGCGACGCCATCGGCTTGCCGACGATGTTCGAGCGGCCGATGACCACGGCGTCGAGACCGGCGAGCTGCGGCTGCACGGTCTGCGCCAGGATGAGCGATCCGGTCGGTGTGCAGGGTACGAGCGAGCGCGCGCCGATCCACAGACGGCCGACGTTCGTCGGGTGGAAGCCGTCGACGTCCTTGTCGGGGTCGATCGCGTTCAGAACCTTCTCGGCATTGATGTGCTTCGGCAGCGGCAACTGCACCAGAATGCCGTTCACCGCCGGGTCGCGGTTCAACTTGTCGACCAGCGCCAGCAGATCGGCCTCGGAGGTTTCGGCGGGAAGCTTGTGCTCCCACGACAGCATACCCGTCTCGACAGTCTGCTCGGCCTTGTTCTTCACATAGACCTTGCTCGCCGGGTCCTCGCCGACCAGCACGACCGCCAGTCCCGGCACGAAACCGTGCCGGGCCTTCAGCTTGGCGACGTCGGCGGCGACTTTGGCGCGCACGTCGGCGGCGATCGCTTTTCCGTCGATGATCTTCGGGTCTGCCATGGGTATTTCTCTCCCTTGTGGTTATTGGCTCGGTGCCGGTTGACGATTGGGGCGGCCCTACTTCCAGCCGTGCCCTCGAATGGGGTGGTTCAACTCGCCGGGGTGGCGCTTCTCACAATCCCAGCTTTTCCTCCATGCGCCGCGTCAGCGCAGCGGCGTCGCCACGGACGGCAAGCAGCTTGACGCGGGATTTGCCGCCGGCGAACAGGTCCACCGCGGCTTTCGATACGTCGAGCCATCCGGCGATCAGGCGCTGAACGGCCTCGTTCGCCTCACCCTCGGACGGTACGGCGCGGACGCGGGCCTTGATCGCGGGCCCGTCGGCGGTTTCTTCGATGCCCTCGACGCCGTCCCGCGACGATTTGGGCGTCAGCCGGACTCGCAACACGATACCGTCGGCGGTCGCGCGCCAGGGACGGTCGGCGTCGGCCATGTCAGGTCGCCATGCGAAAGAGGTTGGGCAGCACGACCTGCTGCACGAACTGGAGGCCGAGCAACAAAACGATCGGCGAAATGTCGATGCCGCCGAGATCGGGCATCATCCGACGGATCGGGCGCAGCGCCGGTTCCGTGACCGCCTGGAGAAAATTCCAGATCGTCCGGGCAATCTGGTTGTACGGATTGACGATGCCAAAACCGATCAGCCAGCTCATGATGACGCTGCCGATGACCAGGAAAATGTATGCGGAGATGAGCTGACTGATGAAGTTGAAAAGCTCGAGCATGAAGCCTCTGCTGGGGGAGGTGCGGCTGAGAGACGTGTAGCGTTCCGGCAACCCTGCGGCAAGGGCTGAAGGCCTGCCTGATGGGATCGGTCGGGCGCCGTCGCGAGGTGGTGAGCCGCGGCAGGCCGGAACGATGAATTTCGACGTCCGGTGAAAAACGCTGCCCTGGTTGCCTTGAGCCCGGCCGGGTTTGCTGCCACAAATCCAGTCATTGCCCGGCTGTCACAGGTCAGTCGTGTGGGAATTGATTGCAGAAGGAACGGCGCCCATGAACGAGATACCCGACATCAAAACCCTGGCGTCGACGGGGACATGGGGCCGGGGCCGCGTCTACGACAGCATCACCGAGACCATCGGGCACACGCCGCTGGTCCGCCTCGGCAAGCTCGGCAAGGCAGCGGGCGCCAAGGCCGACGTGCTGCTGAAACTCGAGTTCTTCAACCCGCTGTCGAGCGTCAAGGATCGTATCGGCGTGTCGATGATCGACACCATGGAGAGCCTCGGCCAGATCACGCCCGGGCAGTCGACACTGGTCGAGCCGACGTCGGGCAACACCGGCATCGGGCTCGCTTTCGTCGCCGCCGCGCGCGGCTACCGCATGATTCTGGTGATGCCGGAATCGATGTCGATGGAGCGGCGCAAGCTGCTTGCCCATCTCGGTGCCGAGCTCGTGCTGACACCAGCCGCCGAGGGGATGACGGGCGCTGTTCGCCGCGCCGACGAGCTGGCCAGAACAATTCCCGGCGCAGTCGTGCCGGCGCAGTTCGACAATCCGGCCAATCCCATGGTGCACGAAAAGACCACCGCCGAGGAGATTTGGCGCGATACCGGCGGCGCTGTGGACTGCATCGTCGCCGGTGTCGGGACGGGCGGCACGCTGACCGGATGCGGCCGCGTGCTGAAGGCCCGCAAGGCCGGCATGCTGGTGGTGGCCGTCGAGCCCTCGGCCAGCCCGATGCTGTCGAAGGGCGAGAAGGGGCCGCACAAGATTCAGGGCATCGGCGCCGGGTTCATACCGTCCATTCTCGATCGCGATCTGATCGACGAGGTCATCACGGTGCCGAACGACATGGCATTCGAGGTGGCGCGGCTGGTCGCGCGGACAGAAGGCATTCCGGGCGGCATTTCGACCGGCGCCAACATCGCCGCCGCGCTCACCATCGCTGGACGGCCGGAGATGGCCGGCAAGACGATCGTCACGTTCGCGCCGTCGTCCGCCGACCGCTATCTCTCGACCGATTTGTTCGCCGACCCACCGGCGGCAGGGTGAGGTGACCGCCCATGCTCTCCGCTGAGGAGATACAACGCTACAAGCGGCACCTGGTGCTGCGGGATGTCGGCGGCGAGGGCCAGCAACGGCTGAAGGCGGCGCGCGTTCTGATCGTCGGCGCGGGCGGGCTCGGTTCGCCGCTGATCATGTATCTCGCGGCAGCGGGCGTCGGAACGCTCGGCATCATCGACGACGATACCGTGTCGCTCGACAACCTGCAGCGGCAGATCGTGCACGACACGCCGCACATCGGCACGTTGAAGGTGGAGAGCGCGCGCGAGACGGTTCACCGGCTCAATCCGCACGTCGTCGTCGAGACCCATGCCGCACGTCTCGACGCCTCGAACGCCATCGACATCATCAGCCGTTACGACATCGTCTGCGACGGATCCGACAACTTCGCGACGCGCTATCTCGTGTCCGACGCCTGCTACCTCGCCGAGCGGACGCTGGTGTTTGCCGCACTCGGCGCCTTCGATGGCTATGTCACGACATTCAAGCCGCATCAACGCGGGCCGGACGGCAAGCCCTTCCCGACCTATCGCTGCCTGTTCCCCGAAGCGCCGCCGGCGGGGACGGTTGCCAACTGCGCCGAGGTCGGCGTGCTCGGCGCCGTGGCGGGCGTCGTCGGCACGCTGCAAGCGACGGAGGTTCTCAAGGAGATCACCGGGGCGGGTGAAAGCCTTGCCGGGCGGCTGTTGATCTACGACGCCCTGGCGGCGCGGTTCGAGACGATGGCGTTCGGCTGGGACGCGGACAATGCGCTGTCGGGCAACAATGCCACTATCCGCGATCTCTCCATCCATGCCGGCAGAGCCACCGGTCCGGCCTGCGCCGCGCAATGACGAGAGGGGCTGGTCGCGAACGTCGAATTGCGGCAGCAACAATCGTCCGTTAGCTCTGGAACCCTCAAGCAGACCAAAATTCGGGGGGAAAGAAAATGCTGGGCGGGGAAATCATCGAATGTCCGCAAAGCCTGCTGACAGCGGCGCGCGGAAGCCGGCCGGTGCGCACGGCCATCGTCAATGCGGTCAACGCGGTTGCCATGGAAAGCGCGCGTGACGCGACGGTTGCCGGCGTCATAGAGCCGGTGCTCGTCGGCAATCTCAACGAAATCAGAAATGCCGCCGACCAGATTGGCTGGGACATCGGCATCTATGAAGTCGTCGAGGCCGACGGCGAGGACGCCGCCGCGCTCGCCGCGGCCTTCGCTGCCGGCAAGGGGCGCGTCGAAGCGCTGATGAAAGGCCACCTTCACACCGACAGCTTCATGAAGGCGGTGCTGAATAAAGAGGCCGGGCTGCGTATGGGTCAACCACTGGCGCACATCGCGCATCTGACGGTACCGGGCCGCGCCGGTTCGATCATCCTCTCGGATGGCGCGCTCAATCCGGCGCCGGACGTCGAGCAGAAGAAGGCGATCATCCGCTATACGGTGGAGCTCGCCCGGGCGCTCGGCAACGCGCGGCCGAAGGTGGCGCTGCTGTCGGCGACGGAAGTCGTTTCACCGAAGATCCCGTCGACGGGCGAGGCGGTGGAATTGACCAAGTGGGCGAAGGACAACGTGGCTGACGCCGATGTCGACGGCCCGTTGGCTTTCGACCTCGCGGTGTCGAAGGACGCGGTCGAGATCAAAGGCATCAAGGGTTCGCCGGTTGCCGGTGAAGCCGACATTCTGGTGGTGCCGGAGATCGTCTGCGGCAACGCGCTGATGAAGATGATGATCCGCTACATGGGCGCGTGCCTCGGCGGGGTCGTGGTCGGCGCCAAGGTGCCGATCATCTTGACCAGCCGGGCCGATCCACCGGCCGCACGGCTGGCTTCGGCGGCGCTTGCTGCCGCCTTGCGCAACAGGGCCGCATGAGCTTGCGGGCCTGACGGCCGGGAGAGAAGTTCCGGCCGTCGATGCGGTACGGCTGCTGATAACGGCCCGCCCTTGACCTACTCCGGCTTCAACGACGACGGTACGAACAGCGATGCGGGGAACTGCGCGCCATAGCGTGGCAGCTTCGGCGCCGGCTTGAACTCGGGGCGCGGGCTGGTATCTGGCACCACGGCCTTGCGGTACAGATGCCACGTCGCATGGCCGAGCACCGGCACGACGACGGCCAGGCCGATGAACAACGGCAGCGAACCGAGCACCATCAACGCCGCCACGATCAGACCCCAGGCCATCACCGTCAGCGGGTTCTTCACCGCGACGGCCAGCGACGTCGTGACGGCCGACGCGATCCCGACATTGCGGTCGAGCAGCAGCGGGAACGATATGGAGCTGACGACGAGCGCCACGGCCGCGAAGGCCAGCCCGATCAGATTGCCCTTCAGCAGGAAAGCGCGTCCAGCGTCGGTGAAGAGAATATCGGAAAGCATGGTGCCAATCGTCGGATGGCTGCCATAGCCGTATTGGGCGCGGTACAGCCCGTTCGCCGTCGCGATCCATATGACGAACATGACCAGCAGCAGCGCGCCGAGCCCGAGGATCGATTTGAACGACGGCGAATGGCGCACGTCGAAAACGTGCGACAGCGAGGTGTCGCGGCCCATTTCCCGGCGCCGGCTCAATTCATATAGGCCGACGGCGGCGAATGGCCCGATCAACGCGAATCCGGCCGCCGCCGGGTAGAGCAGCGGAAAGATGTCGTACCCGAAGGCGGCGCGTCCGATCGCCATGCCGGCGAGGACGTACATCAAGCCGAGGAATACGGCATGTGTCGGCATCGCCAGGAAATCGTCGAAACCCTTGCGCAGGGCATCGATCAAGTCGGATGGCGAAATCTTCCGCACCAGCGGCAGCGCACCGACCGGTTCGTTCGGCGTTATGACGTCGAGGTCGTGAGGCAGGTCTTGGATCGTCATGAGAAAAGCTCCTTGGCCCAAGGCGGGAGCAGTGCCGTGTCAGGTCGCAAATCAGTGTTCGGAAATGTGCGGGACGAAAGAAGGAGAGAGAGCAGAGATCGCGACCGATCGCACTCACCCGTGAAGCGTGAGCATATATGAATATTGACAGATTGTCGCACTCTCGGTTCGCAGGTGCAGCGACGCCGGCCGTTCCGATCGACCGCACGCCCTCGCCTGAGACCGGTACGGGAAGATTGAACTCAGCCAAATCGCGCTGTTTCGTGTCAGGGTGCGAAACTCGCCGCGCCGAGCGCCGCCATCGCAAGACAAGCCAGCGACGCGGTGATGAGCACGGTGAACGTCATCGCCATGCCGGTGACGCGCAGCGTCAGGTTCTCCTTGTCCTGCGAGACGCCGAACGCGTGGATCAGGCGGCCGATGAGCAGGGTGGCGCCGAGCGCGTGCAGCAGGTAGGCGTTAGCGCCCATGCTTTCGAGCAGCGCCATCAGCACCAGCGCCAGCGGTACGTATTCGGCAAAATTGGCGTGGACGCGCATGCGACGCAGCAGGGCACTGTCGTCGCCATGGCCGATGGCGACCTTGGCGACGCGCCGCTGGCCGATGACGCGGATCGACAGCAGCACGAACAACGGCGCCAGCAGGCCGGCGTAGAGTGCAGTGACTTGCATGGAACACTCCGCCTGTGGGGCTCGTCGCAGGTGCAAGGTCCGGCAAGGCACGAGCAGTCGCGTGTCTCGCTCCGCTGCTCGTAACGCCGTCGCCGGCCGGGTGGATCAGAACATCGCTGCGTGAACGCGGTCCGGCGGGTTGTGACCGTCGGCGAACGCCTTGATGTTGATGATGACCTTCTCGCCCATGTCGATGCGGCCTTCCAATGTCGCCGAACCCATGTGCGGCAGCGCCACGACGCGGTCGGAGGCGAGCAGCTTCGGGTTGATGGCGGGCTCGTGCTCGAACACGTCGAGGCCCGCGCCAGCGATGCCACCGGCTTCGACGATGCGCGCCAGTTCGTTCTCGTCGATCACCTCGCCGCGTGCGGTGTTGACGATGTAGGCGGTGGGCTTCAGCAGCTTCAGGCGGCGCGCTGACAGCAGATGGTAGGTCGCGGGCGTGTGCGGGCAGTTGATTGAGACGATGTCCATGCGCGCGATCATCTGGTCGAGGCTGTCCCAATAGGTCGCCTCCAGTTCGCGCTCGACGTCTTCCGAGACGCGGCGGCGATTGTGATAGTGGATCTGCAGGCCGAAAGCCTTGGCGCGGCGGGCGACGGCGGTGCCGATGCGGCCCATGCCGATGATGCCGAGGCGCTTGCCGTGGATGCGATGGCCGAGCATCCACGTCGGCGACCATCCGGCCCAGTGATTTTTCGGGTCCTTCAGATAGGTGGTTGCTTCGGCGAGGCGGCGCGGCACGGCGAGGATCAGCGCCATGGTCATGTCGGCGGTATCCTCGGTCAGCACGCCCGGTGTGTTGGTTACGGCGATGTTGCGGTTGCGCGCGGTGTCGAGGTCGATGTTGTCGACGCCGGTGCCGAAGTTGGCGATCAGCCGAAGGTTCGGGCCAGCCTGGCTGATGATGGCACGGTCGATACGGTCGGTGACGGTCGGAACCAGCACGTCCGCTTCCTTCGCTGCAGCCGCCAATTCGGCCTGCGTCATCGGCTTGTCGCTATCGTTGAGGCGGGCGTCGAACAGTTCGCGCATGCGCGTTTCGACGACATCGGGCAGCTTGCGCGTGACGATGACCAGCGGTTTCTTGATTGTCTGCGGCATTGGGGGTCCGGCTCTTTTCTCTTCGCGGGCGGGCTTACACGGAGGCATTTCAGGAGGCATTTCAACAGTCGCGGGTGCGCCGGAGGCAGGAGTTGCCGGCCGGGCTTACTTTCAATCGGCTCGTCGTGTCTAACAGATGGTCCCGCCAATGACAAAGTCGCGAATATTGTCTAGTTCAACGGCGCCAGACCGGGGCACTTACGGGCAATGGACCTTTGTGACCGGCGCCCGCCTGCCGGCTTCGAGGGGGAGATCGTCAGAGATGGTCAGCGACGCGCTTTCACGATCCCGGCGCCCATCCATGCCGCGCGATGCCGGAACCGGTGGGTGGGTGGCGCGCGCTTCGTGCTTTCGCGTTGCTGCGGTATCGCTGATCCTGCTGTTGGCCGCGACGCTGGCCGCTTCCGCCCAAGCGCCGCCCGCCCGCTCCTCCCAGCAAGCCGGATTGAAAACAGCAGGACCGAGCGGCCTGCCACTCCCGCGCTATGTCAGCCTGAAGGCGGACCGCGTCAACCTGCGACAAGGCCCCGGCACGGATTATCCGACGGCATGGGTCTATCGGCGCGCCGGACTGCCGGTCGAGGTGCTGGAGGAGTTCGACACCTGGCGCAAGGTGCGCGACGCGGAGGGCACCGTCGGCTGGATTCTGCAGTCGCTGCTGTCGGGCCGGCGCACGGCTCTGGTGCTGCCGTGGGAATTGAAGGAGGGCAGCCCCGCCCCGCAGGTGCCCTTGCGCTACAGCGACAGCGAACGCTCGTCGCCGGTGGCCATCGTCGAGGCCGGCGTCATCGCCGACGTGCAGAGTTGCGACGGCGTCTGGTGCCTCGTCGCCGTCGATCGTTACCGCGGCTATGTCGAGCAGAAGAAGCTGTGGGGTGTCTACGAGCGCGAAGAAGTGCGCTGACGGCGGCGATCGTCACGGCGGGTCGCTGCACCGCACATTTTCGCCGCGATTGAAGCGCGTTTCCGCCGAAACATGACCGTAGCCTCCTTGCCGTTCGGACAGAGGAGTTATCTGCGCCATGATCAGGACCGCCTTGTTTGTCGCCGCTATCGCTTCCCTCTCCCTTTCATTCGCCGCCCTTGTCGCCGCCGCCCCCGCTATGGCCGCGCCGGTCACGGTCGAAGCCGATTTGGGCCAGCGCGTCATGCCGGTCGGCAAACCGGGCAAGGTCTATCTGCGCCTGTCGGTGAAGGGCGGCAAGCCGAAGAACGCGGAGAGCCGCACGCCGGTGAACGTGGCGCTGGTTCTCGACCGCTCGGGCTCCATGGCGGGCGACCGCATGAAGGCGGCGAAAGAGGCCGCCGAAATGGCGCTCGGACGGCTGGCGGCGGAGGATTACGTTGCGCTCGTCGCCTACAACCACAACGTCGACGTGTTGCGGCCGGCCTCGCGGCTCGGCGTCGAGAACGACCTGAAGTCGATCATCGCGAAGCTCCAGGCTGACGGCCGCACGGCACTGCATGCCGGTGTCGTGGCGGGCGGCGAGGAAGTGAAACGAAATCTCTCGCAGCGCCGCATCAATCGTGTCATCCTGATGTCGGACGGGCTTGCCAACGTCGGGCCTTCGAGCCCGCGCGAGTTGAGTGAACTCGGCCGCGAGCTCGGATCGATGGGCATATCCGTGACCACCATCGGTCTGGGACTCGATTACAACGAGGACCTGATGCAGCGCCTCGCAGGTGCCAGCGACGGCAACCATGCGTTCGTCGAGAACGCAGCCGACCTCGTGAAAATCTTCAACGCCGAATTCGGCGACGCGCTGTCCATCACCGCGCAGGACATCGACATCGTGATCGAGTGCCGAGCCGGCTTCAAGCCGACGCGCGTGATGGGCCGCGAAGCCGCGATCGACGGCAATCGCATTCGCATGAAGTTGAACCAACTGCAGGGCGACAACGAACGCTATTTCGTCGTCGAGCTGGAACAGCCCGAACGCGGCACGCCGGGCGACGCGGAGGTGGCGAGCGTCAGCGTCGAGTATCTCGATCTCGATACCGGCAGCCGCGCCCGCGCCGACGTTTCGGCCAAGGGAAGTTTCTCCCGCGATGAGAAGGCGGTGCAAGACGGTATCAACAAGGCCGTGATGACGCAGGTCGCGACGCAGATCGCCACCGAGACCAGTGAAAAGGCGGTGGAGCTGCGCGACAAGGGGGACCTGGCCGGTGCCAAGAAACTGCTGGAAGGCAACGCGCTTTATCTGAAGGAGCGGCGCGCGGTGCTGGGCAGCGGCGCCAACGCGGCATCTTCGGCGGCGGTCGGCGCACTGCGGGAGATGGAGCTCAGGCAGGCCGAAACCGCCGGCAAGCTCGACGACCAGAACTGGGCGTCGTCGCGCAAGGCGATGCGCTACGAGCAGCACAGAAGCAAGGCGCAGCAGCGGTACTAAGGGGTGAGGGCGAAGGTCCGCAGCAGTGGCAGGCCGGAGAGGCGGAGTGTGGCCTCGCCGTCATGTCGGCGTCTGCTGGCATGAGGAAGCAGACCGAGCTCCCCTCACTCCTCCATCTTCAGCGCGTTGATGAAAGCTTCCTGCGGGATTTCGACCTTGCCGAACTGGCGCATCTTCTTCTTGCCCGCCTTCTGCTTCTCGAGCAGCTTGCGCTTGCGGGTGATGTCGCCGCCGTAGCACTTCGCCAGCACGTTCTTGCGCAGCGCCTTGACGGTCTCGCGCGCGATGATGCGCCCGCCGATCGCCGCCTGCACCGGAATGACGAACATGTGCTGCGGGATCAGCTCCTTCAGCTTCTCGCACATGACGCGGCCGCGGGCTTCCGCGCGCGA